>NZ_DAIQNN010000059.1:0-20991 GCF_036788415.1 Rubrimonas sp.
GTGACCTCTGCCTTCGGAGGGCAGCGCTCTATCCAGCTGAGCTACGGGTGCGTTGAGAGCGAGATACACGAGGCCCGGTCGCTCCGCAATGGGATCGGGCTTCGGCTTCCACGCGCGCACGCGACGTCCCGATGCGCGCCGCGCCGTCCCGGGGGCGGGGCTTCTCCCGCGCCCCCGGAGGGGAGACGTCACTCCGCCGACGCCTCGTCGGCCTTCGCGCGGTAGTTGGTCTTTTCGGCGATGCGGGCCGACTTGCCGCGGCGCGCGCGCAGGTAGTAGAGCTTCGCGCGCCGCACCTTGCCCCGGCGCACCACCGAGATCGCGTCGATCACAGGCGAGTGCAGCGGGAAAACGCGCTCGACGCCTTCGCCGAAGCTGATCTTGCGCACGGTGAAGGAGGCGTCGATGCCGCCGCCCCGGCGCGAGATGCACACGCCCTCATAGTTCTGCACGCGCGAGCGCGTGCCCTCGATCACCTTCACGCCGACGCGGATGGTGTCGCCCGGTCCGAACTCCGGGATGTCCTTGCCGAGCGCGGCGACATGCTCGGCGGCGATCTGCTGCAGAAGGTTCATCGTCTAGTCCTTTCCTCGACCGCCTGTTGCGGCGGATGTCTGCGCGCCCGATTGCTCTGCTTCTCCCGTCGGGTCCACATAGGCCCGCCAGAGATCTGGGCGACGTTCCCGCGTCAGCGCCTCGGCCCGGGAGCGTCGCCACTCGGCGATGCGGGCGTGATGACCGGAGAGGAGGACCTCCGGCACCTCGCGCCCCTCCCAGCGTTGGGGCTTCGTGTAGTGCGGGGCCTCCAGCAGCCCCGCGCTGAAACTCTCCTCGACTGTCGAGGCGGCGTTGCCGAGCACCCCCGGCAGCAACCGCACTGCGGCGTCGATCACCGCCATCGCCGCGATCTCGCCGCCCGTGAGGACGAAATCGCCGAGCGACAGCTCTTCCACGTCCCGCGCGTCCAGCACGCGCTGGTCCACGCCTTCGAAGCGGCCGCAGAGCAGGATCGCGCCCCGCCCCGAAGCCAACTCGCGCGCCCGCGCCTGCCCGAAAGGCCTGCCGCGCGGCGAGAGGTAGATCACCGGCCGTTCCCCATCGGCGGCTGCGTCGATCGCGGCCGCGACGACGTCGGGCCGCATGACCATGCCCGGCCCTCCCCCTGCGGGGGGACCGTCCACGGAGCGGTGCTTATCGCGTGCGAAATCGCGGATGTCCAGCGCCTGCAGCGACCACAGACCCTCCGCCAGCGCCCGTCCGGTCAGGCTCTCGGCGAGGGGACCGGGGAAGAGGCCGGGGAAGATCGTGAGCACGGTCGCGCGCCAGGCGCGGGCGATGTCGGGCGCGTCCTCGATCAGCGGACGCGGCTTCAGAGTCGGGCGCAGGGCGAGCCTGCCGTGACTGCGGGGCGGCGGCGCGCCGTTCATCGCGACGCCGCCTCGTCTTCGGCGTCATCCTCCGGCGCGCCGATTTCTTCGGGCGGGTCGGCGACGATCCGGCGCGCGGAGAGGTCGATCGTGGGCACGGCGGCCCGGGTGAAGGGCAGCAGCAGCACGGGCCGCCCCGCGCCGACGACTTCGATCACGTCGCCCGCGCCGAAATTCTGCACGGCCCGAACGCGCCCGAGCGACGCGCCGCCGGTGTCGAAGACCTCCACTCCGATCAGGTCGGCGTGGTAGAATTCGTCCTCGTCGAGAGCAGGCAGACGGTCGCGCGCCGCGTAGAGCCGCAGGCCCTTCAGGGCCTCCGCCTGCTCGCGCGTCGCCACCCCGCTCAGACGCGCGGCGAAACCGCCTGAGACGGGGCGCGTGATCCGGGCGTCGAAGCGGCGGGCGCCGTCCTCGGTCTCGAGCGGACCGTAGGACGCAAAGGCCTCGGGTTCCGCCGTGAAGGACTTCACCCGCGCCTCGCCGCGCACGCCGAAGGCCCCCGCGATCGCGGCGACGCAGACGCGCGCGGGCGGGGGCTCGGCCATGGGCGGGGCTTACTCGGCGGAGGCTTCGGCGGGCGCGGCGGGGGCCGCGGCGGCTTCCGCGGCGGCGGCGGCCTTCTTGGCCTTCTCCTCGGCCCGCTTCGTCATCTTGGCGCCGGGAACCGCCTTCTGGACGTTGGCGCGCTCCTTCTTCGGCAGCACGCCCGCGTTTTCCAGCCAGCGGCTGACGCGGTCGGTCGGCTGCGCGCCCTGGCCGAGCCAGAACTGGATGCGCTCCATGTCCATCTTGATCCGGTCCGGGTTGTCCTTGGCGAGCAACGGATCGTAGGAGCCGAGCTTCTCCTTGAAGCGGCCGTCGCGCGGCATGCGGCTGTCCGCGGCGACGATCGAATAGTAGGGGCGCTTCTTGGAACCGCCGCGCGCAAGGCGGATTTTCATGGACATCTGTCTGGTCTCCTGAGGTCAGCTTCTGATCCGCTCGTGATGGCGGATGACTTCTTCGATGATGAAGGCGAGGAACTTCTCCGCGAATTCCGGGTCGAGCCCGGCCTCGCGGGCGAGGCTGCGCAGCCGTTCGACCTGACGCGCCTCGCGCTCGGGGTCGGCGGGCGGCAGGTCGTGCGCGGCCTTGAGATGGCCGACTTCCTGCGTGCAACGGAACCGTTCGGCGAGCGTGTGCACGAGGATCGCGTCGAGATTGTCGATGGAGCGGCGCAGGCCGCCGAGCAGCGCCTGCGCCTCGGGCTGCGGGGCGGTCATCGCGCGGCCTCCGGCGCGGGGTGGCGCCAGATCAGCAGCGCGCCGAATTCGGGGTGCTCGAACACGCCGTCGCGCTCGCAGCCGAGGCGCCGGGCGAGCGCCTGCGAGCGCAGGTTGTCCGGCGCCGTGAGGCTGACGGCGGTGGACCAGCGGAGCGTTTCGTAGGCGAAGCGGCGGGCGGCGAGCGCCGCCTCATGGGCGACGCCCCGCCCCTCGGCATGGTCGAACACGCTCCACGCGATCTCGGGTTCGGGCCATTCGATCGGGTGCATCGGCCCGACCACGCCGAGCGGCGCGTCGCTTGCGCGGTCGGCGACCATGAAGCGCCCGAACCCGCGCAGCGCCCAGTGCCCGATCAACGCGGCAAACCGCTGGAACGCATCGCCCCGGCTGTAGGGGCCGCCAACGCCCGCCGAGCGCGGCGAGGCGCAGAACGCCGCATAGGCGTCGAAATCCGACAGCCGCGGCGCGCGCAGGCGCAGGCGCTCGGTTTCGATTACGGGAATGGCGGGGAGCGCGGGCTCGCGCAACGCAAGGGTCATTTCTTCTTTCCGAAGCCCGACAGGCCGGGCGGCAGGGCCGCGCCGCCGCCCATTCCGGGAAAGCCCCCCGAAGGCGGAAGCGCCGGCGCGCCGCCGCCCATGCCGCCGCCCGGAAGGCCGCCCGGCATCGCCGGCATTCCCCCGCGCCCGCCCAACAGCGCGCCCAAGCCCCCGCGCATCAGGCCCTTCTTCCCCATCTTGCCCATCTGCTTCATCATGTCCGCCATCTGGCGGTGCATCTTCAGCAGCTTGTTGACGTCCTGCACTTCCAGCCCGGAGCCCGCCGCGACGCGCTTCTTGCGGCTGGCCTGCATCAGGTCGGGGTTGCGCCGCTCGGTCTTGGTCATCGACTGGATGATCGCGATCTGGCGGCGGATCACCTTGTCGTCCATGCCCGAGGCCTCGAGCTGCTTCTGCATCTTGCCCATGCCGGGCATCATGCCCATCACGCCCGACATGCCGCCGAGCTTGAGCATCTGCTCCAGTTGATTGCGCAGATCGTTCATGTCGAAGCGGCCCTTCTGGAACCGCTTCATCATCTTCTCGGCTTCCGCCGCCTCGATCTGCTCCTGCGCCTTCTCGACGAGGGAGACGATGTCGCCCATGCCGAGGATGCGGCCCGCGACGCGCTCGGGATGGAACTCCTCGAGGCCCTCGAGCTTCTCGCCCGTGCCGATGAAGCGGATCGGCCGGCCGGTGACCGCGCGCATGGACAAGGCGGCGCCGCCGCGCCCGTCGCCGTCCATGCGCGTCAGGATCACGCCTGTGACGCCGATGCGCCCGTGGAAATTCTCGGCGACGTTGACGGCGTCCTGCCCGGTGAGGCTGTCCACCACAAGCAGGGTCTCGTTGGGCTTGCTGGCGTCGCGCACCGCCTCGACTTCGGCCATCAGCGCGTCGTCGACATGCAGGCGGCCAGCCGTGTCGAGCATCACCACGTCGTAGCCGCCGAAGCTCGCCTGCTGCTTGGCGCGCTTGGCGATCGCCACGGGGTCCTGCCCGGGGACGATGGGCAGCGTGTCCACGCCGATCTGACGGCCGAGGATGGCGAGCTGCTCCATCGCGGCGGGGCGGCGCGTGTCGAGCGAGGCCATCAGCACCCGCTTGCCGTCGCGTTCGGTCAGCCGTTTGGCGAGCTTGCCGGTGGTGGTCGTCTTGCCCGAGCCCTGAAGTCCGACCATCAGGATCGCGGCGGGCGGGCTGTCGATGCGCAGCTCGGCCTGCTCGCCGTCGCCCGCGAGCATCCGCACGAGCTCGTCATGGACGATCTTGACGACCATCTGACCGGGGGTGACCGATTTCAGCACCGCCTGACCGGTCGCCTTCTCGCGGACATTGGCGATGAAGTCGCGCGCCACCGGCAGCGCCACATCGGCGTCGAGCAGCGCGACGCGCACTTCGCGCAGCGCTTCGGAGACGTCGGTCTCCGACAGCGCGCCCTGGCGCGTCAGCTTGTCGAAGACGCCGGAGAGGCGTTCTGACAGGCTCTCGAACATGCGGCCCTCCCGGCCAAAACGACGACGACGCCGGTGGGCGCGACGCGCTGACCGACGGCGATCCCCGCACATGCGGGGACCGGAAGCGCAAAGCTCCCGGGAATCGGGGTTTGATACGCGCGAAAGCCCGCGATGTCAAAACTGCGTCATGGCAGGCGCAGCGCGACCGCCGGGCCGGGGTCGGCGTCGGGCTCGATCGCCACCGCCGCGCCGAGCGCCGAGAGGACCAGCCGGTATTTCACCAGCGCGTCGGCGAACTCGCGGTAGAAGGCGATCAGCGCGTCCCACGGGTCCTGCACGCGGCGCAGCCCCGACAGGAAGGCGACGACGATCCCGAGGCTCGTCTCGCCGCGCATCACGAGAAAACCTCCCACCGTCAGGATCAGGATCGCGGCGAAATTGTCGCTGAGCTTGAGCGCGGCCTTCAGCGCCGCCTTGAGCACGTTCATGCGCAGCCGCAGCCGGTAGGCGAGCCGCACCTCGCGCAGCGCGTCTCGGAAATGCGCGCCGGGGCGGCGCTCGGAGGCGTCGATCATGTCGGCGGCGGCCCTTCGCACGGCGTTCACCCGGCGGCGCGACATCAGGTTGACGTAGTGCTGCACCCAGGGCACGAGGATCGCCTGCGCCGCCATCGCGCCGAGCCCGATCGCCGCGAGCCAGGGCTCTGAGACGAGCATGAAGCCCGCCACGCCCAGCATCGCCGCGCCCTCGATCAGCGGAATGTTGATCGCCTGCGCAGCGAAGCCGCCGAGCGGATAAGCCTCCTCGGCGACGATGGCCGCGACCGGCCCCATGGCGTGCTGCGCCTCGGCGGCGGCGCGGCGGCGCTGGGCGTCGAGCGCGAGCGCGCGCAGATGCCGCGTCACCTTCGCCTCGATCAGACCGCGCAGGTAATAGACGAGGAACTTGATCGCCGCGGCGAGCGTCGACGCCGCCGCATAGGCGAGCCCCAGCATCAGCAGCAGCGCCGCGTCGCCCGCGGGGATCGCATCGTCGACGATGCGGCGCTGGATCTCCAGCGGGATCACGGCGAGCGGCGGCAGCGCGAGCCCGACGCCGACCACCGCCGCCTGCAGCGCGCGCGTTCGCGCCCAGATCAGCCCGTAGAGCGTTGCGGGGAGCGTATGGCGTCTTTCGCCGAGCATGTCGGCGCACTCCGGCGGCGCATCTGCGCCGAACATCATTATATCACATCGAGACGGTCGCGTCGCGCGCGTCGCAGTCCCGGCGCGACTCCGACCCGCTCGTTGCGCGTCGCGCCTCGATCCTACCCTGTCGCGAGTTCGCGGAGCAGCGGGTTGGGGAAGCGCCGTTCCGCCGTCACCGCGAAGAAGGTCTCGCGGATCTGCGGCAGCGGGGCGAGCTCGACGAGCTGTCCCAGCCGCAGCTCGTCAGCGACGACGATCGGCGGCAGCACGGCGAGGCCGACATCCTCGCGGGCCATCAGGCGCATCAGCGCCATGTCCTCGATTTCCGCCGCGATCTGCGGGCGCGCGCCGATCCGCGCCGCGAGCGCGTCGAAGGCCATGCGCAGCCCGCTCGGCGCCGCCGGCAGCACCATCGGATGCGTCGCGAGCAGGTCCGCGAGGTCGGTCCCCGCCGCCGCCCTCGCCGGTGCGCCGATCAGGCTCACCTGCTGGTCGTCGAGCTTGCGCGCGACGAGCCGGTCGGCGGCGTCCGGCGGCGGGGCGTCGTTGAGCAGCGCGACGTCGAGATTGAGCGCGACCAGCCCGCGCAGGAGCTCCGCCGCCCCGCCCGAGCGCACGATCACGTCGACGTCGGGCCGACCCAGCACCGGCTTCAGGAACGCCATCAGGAAGTTGCGCGACAGCGTCGCCAGCGCCCCCACCCGCAGCGCCTGCCGCGCCCGGCCGCGCTCGCCGAGCGCGGCGATCAGATCGTCGCGCGCCGCGAGGATCGCGTCGGCGCGGTCGAGCGCCAGCCGCCCCGCCTCGGTCAGCCGCAACTCCCGCCCGACCCGATCGAAGAGCGCATGGCCAAGCTGCGCCTCCAGCTTGGCGATCCGCACCGACAGCGCCGATTGCGACAGGTTCAGCCTTTGCGCCGCGCGCGTAAGATTCCCCTCATGCGCGACGGCGTGGAAGAAGCGCAGATGTTCGAGGTTCGGCGAGCGCATTCGTTCTGATAAATCGAACGGTATGACAAATTCAATGAATTTTTCCAAATGACGCGCGGTCGCTATCACTGCGTCGTCACGCCGCAGATTTCTCGCACTGAGGGAGACCGCCATGAGCCTCGCATTGATCGCCCCCGCGGCGTTGATCGCCGCCGGAGCGTCCGGTCTGTCCGACGCCCGATCCGACGCCTCAGCGCGAGCCGCGCATCTGCCCGAGCGCGCCGCGCTGCTCGGGCTCGTCGGCGCGGCGGCGGCGAGCCTCGCCCTGACGCTCGATCCCGCCGGCGCGGCGGCGACGCTTCCGGGGTTCCGGTTCGACGCCGTCTCGGGGCCGATGGCGCTGCTGATCGCCTTCATCGGTTGGGTGGTGCTGCGCTTCGCCCGCATTCAGCTGGAGGGCGAGGAAGGCCGCGCCCGCTTCTGCGGCTGGCTGGCGCTCGCGCTCGGCGCTGCGCTGGTCTTCGTGCTGGCCGACCATCTGATCGTGCTGACCGCGGCGTGGATCGGCGCCGGGCTCTGCCTGCAGCGACTGCTCCTGTTCCGCCCGGATCGACCCGGCGCGCGCCGCGCCGCCCGCAAGGCGGCGTTGATCGCGCGGCTCGGCGACGCGGCGCTGCTCGGGGCCGTGGCGCTGCTCGCCACCGGTTACGACACGCTCAGCGTTTCGGCGATCTCGCAGGCCGCGCGCGCGGGCGAAGCGCAGGTCGAGGCGGTGTGGGCGGCGTGGCTGCTCGGGCTGGCCGCCTGCCTCAAGGCGGCGCAGTTCCCGACGCAAGGGTGGCTGATCGAGGTGATGGAGACGCCCAAGCCGGTCTCGGCGCTGCTGCACGCCGGGCTGGTCAACGCCGGCGGGTTCCTGCTGATCCGGCTGTCGGACGTGCTGCTGACCGCGCCCGGCGCGATGGCCGCGCTGGCGCTGATCGGCGGCGCCTCGGCGCTGATCGGCGGGCTGGTGATGCTCGCTCAGCCTGCGGTCAAGACGGCGCTGGCCTGGTCCACCGTCGCCCAGATGGGGTTCATGATTCTGCAATGCGGGCTGGGGCTGTTCGCGCTCGCGCTGCTGCACATCGTGGCCCACTCGCTCTACAAGGCGCACGCCTTCCTCGGCTCGGGCGGCGCGGTCGAGGCGGTGGCGGCGGCGCGGCGGCCGGGCCCGGTGGCGATCCCCAATGCGCGCGCGGCCGGGCGGGCGATCGCGCTGGCGCTGTCGATCTACCTCGCGGTCAGCTTCGCCTTCGGCGTCGAGAACAAGTCGGCGCAGGCGCTGGCGCTCGGCGCGATCCTCGTGCTCGGCGTCGCCTATCTGCTGGCCCAGGGGCTCGCCGACGCGGCGCCCCGCGCGCTGACCCGTCGCGTCGCGCTGTGGTCGCTGGCCGCGGCGGTCGCCTATTTCGCGCTGCAGCGCGTCGCCGAAGCGCTTACGGCGGGCGTTCTGCCGCCGACCCCGGCGCCGGGGCCGCTGGAATGGGCGGTGATCGGCCTCGCCGTCGTCAGCTTCGCGGCGGTGGCGGCGGCGCAGTCGGTCTTCCCGCTATGGTCGAGCCACCCGGCGGCGGCGGGCCTGCGCGTCCACCTCGCCAACGGCCTCTACGCAGGCGCCGTGTTCGACCGCTTCATCGGCGGTTGGGCGACCGTGCGCCGCTGACCCACTTTTCGCGAAGGAGAACCGCAATGTCCATTCAGGCCCTGCTCCGCGCCGATCTGGCGACCATGACCCCCGAAAGCGCCGTCACCGCGCTCGACGCCGCCGACGCCGCGCTGCGCCGCATCCCCCCGCTCTGGCCGCTCGATGCGACGGTGGCCGTCAACCCCTTCCTCGGCTATGCGGGCGAGGGCCTCGCCGAGACCGCCGCGCGGATCGCGCGGGCCCATGGCGAGCGCCCCTTCGCGCCGCGCGCGCTGCGCCTTGCGCAGGTCGCTTCGGGCGAAATCGCGCGCGCCGATCTGGAGGCCGCGCTGGCCGCCGCGCCGTCGGCGGCGCGGCTCCAGAGCGTCGAGGCGCTGATCGCCGCGCTCGAGGCCCCGGCGCCCGAAGCGCAGGCCGCGCCGACTCTGGCCGATCTCGCCGCCGCGCGCGACGGAATCGACTGGCCGGCGCTGATCGCCGACCGGGTCGGGGCCTGGGCCGCCGCGCGCTGGGACGCCGGGCAGGCGTTGTGGCCGGCGCCGAAGGCGGCCTCTTGCTGGGCCTCCTGGCGGGGCTGGGCCGCGCGCGACCTGACGCCCGAGATCGCGGGCTTGCGCGGCTTCTGCGCTTTGGTCGCCGAGGCGCCGGATACCGCGCCGGCGGCGCTGGCGCGGGCGCTGCGCGATCTCGACGTTCCGGAGGCGGCGATGCCGGCCTATCTGCACCGGCTCGCCGCCGATCTCGGCGGCTGGGGGCAGTGGGCGCGCGGGGTGCAATGGCGCGCCGAGCGCGACGGCGGAACCGACGACGCGCCGCTCGTTCTGGTGACGGCGCGGCTGATGTTCGAGGATTCGCTGCTCGCGTGCGGTGGCGCGTCGCTCGCGCTGGACTGGGCCGCGGCGCTGGCCGATCTCGCCGCCCCGGTCTCGCCCAGCCAGGACGATCTGATCGACGCGATCGCTCAGGACGCCGCCGAGCGCGCGGCGCGCCGCCGGATCGAAGCGACCCTCGCCGAGCCCGTCGCCGCCGCGGAGAAGGGGCGCTGCGCGATCCAGGCGGCCTTCTGCATCGACGTGCGCTCCGAGCCGTTCCGGCGCGCCTTCGAGGCGTCCTCGCCGAAAGTCCGCACGCTCGGCTTCGCGGGGTTCTTCGGCGTCGGCGTGGCGCATCGCGGCTGCGCCTCCGACGTGGCGGAGCCGCGCCTGCCGGTGCTGCTGAAGCCCGGCCTGACTTCGCGCAGCCCCGCCGCCGACGACGCGCAGCGGCGCATCCTCGCCCGCTCCGCGCGCGCCTGGGGCCGTTTCAAGCAGGCCGCCGTGTCGAGCTTCGCCTTCGTCGAGGCGGCCGGGCCGCTGCACGCCGTCAAGCTCGCCGCCGAGGCGCTCGGGCTGAAGGGCGCGCGCGCGCCCGACCCCGCGCCGCAGCTCGATCCGCCGCTTCCGCTCGCCGCGCGGGTGGGGGCGGGCGAGACCATCCTGAAGGCGATGTCGCTGACGTCGGGCTTCGCGCGGCTGGCGCTGATCGTGGGTCACGGCTCGGAGGTGGCCAACAACGCGATGGCCAGCGCCTACGCATGCGGGGCCTGCGGCGGCTATTCGGGCGAGGTCAACGCCCGGCTGCTCGCGTCGCTGCTCAACGACGTCGACGTGCGGGAGGGGCTGCGCGCCAGGGGGATCGACATTCCCGACGACACGCTGTTCGTCGGCGGCCTGCACGACACCGCGAGCGACGTGGCGACGCTGTTCGACGCCGACGTCGCCGCGGCGGCGCACCAGACCGATCTGGCCGAAGCCCGCCGGTTGCTGGCCGAGGCGGGCGCCCGCGCCCGCGCCGAGCGCGCGCTCCGGCTGCCGGGCGCGCCCGACCCCGAGACGACGCCGGCGCGCGCGCGCGACTGGTCGCAGATCCGCCCCGAATGGGGTCTCGCCGGCTGCATGGCCTTCATCGCCGCGCCGCGCGCGCGCACCGAGGGGCGCGATCTGGGCGGGCGCGCCTTCCTGCACGACTACGACTGGCGCGACGATGTCGGCTTCGGCGTTCTGGAGCTTATCGTCACGGCGCCGGTGGTCGTCGCCAGCTGGATCAGCCTGCAATATTACGGCTCGGCGACGGCGCCGCGCAGCTTCGGGGCGGGCGACAAGCTGCTGCACAACGTCGTCGGCGGGATCGGCGTGCTGGAGGGCGCCGGCGGGCTGATCAGGGGCGGGTTGCCCTGGCAGGCGGTGCATGACGGCGAGAAGCTGATGCACGATCCGCTGCGTCTGAGCGTGCTGATCGAGGCCCCGACCGAGGCGCTCGACGACATCCTCGCGCGCCACGGGGACGTCGCCGCGCTGTTCGACAATGGGTGGCTCGCCCTCGGCGCGATGGACGCCGAAGGCCGAGTGCGCTGGCGCGGATGCGGCGGCGGCTGGCGGGCGCCGGAGGCGGTAGCCGCACTCTGAGCCCGGTCAGAGCGGAGATGGACCTGAAAGACGCAGGTCCGGGGTGGGGACCGTTGTTTTTGAAAGGGAAAATCTGGTCAACCGGTTCCCTCAGGCCCGATTGCGCCCCAGGGGGCGGGTCGCTCGCGCGCCGCCTGGGTCCCTTCAGCTCCGCGCGGCCACCTTGCGCCGTCGCTCTTCGCGCCGCACCGGCGCGAAGCCCCATTTCTGATAAAGGGGCAGGGCGCGCGGATGGTCGAGCGAGCAAGTGTTGACCGTCAGCTTGCGCGGCCCCCGGTCCCAAGCCATGTGGACCATCGTCCCCAGCAGCCAGTCGCCCAGACCCCGCCCCGTCGCCTCCGGCGTCATCCCGAAATAGGCGAGGTCGATCACGCCCGCCGCGCGCGCGTCGAGCATCGCGAAGCCCGCCGGCCAGCCGGTCAGGTGCAGCACGTGCAGGGACACCTCGTCATGGCGCGCGAAGGCCGCCAGATCGGCGTCCGACCAGGCGTGCAGGTCGGTCCACTCGTAGTCGCGTCCGACCGTGTCGTAGAGATAGCGCAGGAAGTGCAGCGGCGCCTTTTCTGCGCGCATCAGCAGCAGCCCGTCCACCAGCGGCGCGTGCGGGCGCGCGCGCTGCGGGCGCGCCGTCATCTCCAGAAAGGTGACGGTGTAGGCGATTTCCGAAAGCACGGGCGTCGTCATGTGGCGACGGGCAGATCGGAATAGGCCCCCCATTCCGCCCAGGAGCCGTCATAGACCGCGACCCGCTTCGCCCCCGCGCGCCGTTGCGCCAGCGCCAGCAGACAGGCGGTCACGCCCGAGCCGCAGCTGTTGACGATCGGCTTCGAAAGATCGACGCCCGCGGCCTCGAACAGCGCGCGCAGCGCCTCGGGCGATTTCAGCGTCCGGTCCTCGTTCACCACCTCGCGGAAATGCACGTTGAACGCACCGGGGATATGGCCAGAGCGCAGGCCGGGCCGCGGCTCGGGCGCGCGACCGTGGAAACGGTCGGCGCCGCGCGCGTCCACGATCTGCTCGGAGCGCAGCTTGGCGGCGGCGGCGACCTGGGTCACGTCGCGCACGAGGCTCGCGTCGCGGCGGGCGGTGAAGTGGCGGTCGCGGGCGTGCGGGGGCATGTCCTCGAGCGGGCGGCCCTCGGCGCGCCATTTCGGCAGCCCGCCGTCGAGCACCGCGACGTCGCGATGGCCGAAGAGCTGGAACATCCACCACACCCGCGCCGCCGACAGCACGTCGCTGTCGTCATAGACCACGATCCGGTGGCCGTCGCCGATCCCCATCCGGCGCACCCGGCTGACGAATTTCTCGGCCGAGGGCGCCATGTGCGGCAGCGGCGAGTGGACGTCCGCGATCTCGTCGATGTCGAAATGCTGCGCGCCGGGGATGTGGGCGGCGGCGTATTCGGCGCGGGCGTCGCGCCCGGTCTCGGGCATGTGCCACGAGCCGTCGACCACGCGCAGATCCGGCGCGTCGAGATGGGCCGCGAGCCAGTCGGTGGACACGATCAGCTGCGGGTCGTCGCGCTCTGTCATCGCCTGCCAGCCCTCATTGCGGGTCGCTCCCCGGTTCGACGTTGGTAGAGAAGCGTGAACGCCAGATCAACCGCCGCGCGCGTCGCGCGCGGTCGCGCCTCTCAGGCGGGAGCGGCGCCGTCCGGCGCGCTTTCCGCGTAGCTTTCGGACGGCGCCGCCATGCGGTGGCCGAGATCGCCGAGGATCACCGCCGTGACGGGCGTCGCGAACAGCGCCAGCAACGTCGCCGAGGAGAGCCCGAAAGCGAGGCTCGCCACCAGCGGCACCAGAAGCTGCGCCTGGGTCGAGGTCTCGAGCAGCATCGGCGTCAGCCCTGCGATGGTGGTGATCGAGGTCAGCAGGATCGCGCGCAGCCGGTCGCGCGCGGCGCCGCCGGCGGCCTTCTCGGCGCTCTCGCCGGCCGCGATGCGCGCGCGCATGAAGGCGATCAGCAGGATCGCGTTGTTGACGACGATCCCGCCAAGCGTCGCGAGCCCCACCATGCTCGGCATCGTCAGGTTCAGCCCCATCGCGACATGACCCCAGATCACCCCCACGAGCCCCAGCGGGATCGCCACGATCACCGCGACGGGCGTCAGGAAGCTGCCGAACTGCAGCGCGAGGATCGCGAAGACGCCGGCGAGACCGACCGCCACGCCCACCTGCAGGGAAGCGCCGGTCGCGGCTGTGTCCTCGGCCTCGCCGGCGAAGACCATCTCGACGTCGGGGAAGTCGCGCCCGAGCTGCGGCGCGAGATCGGCCTGCACGGCGGCGAGGATCTCGCGCGCGTTGGCGATGCGGGGGTTGATGTTCCCCTCCACCGTCACCGTGCGACGCCCGTCGATGCGCAGGATGCGCGCCCAGCCGCGCGTCTCGGCGACGTCCGCCACCGCCGAAAGCGGCGCGAGGGTTCCGTCCGACGTGCGGATCGGCAGGTCGAGAACGTCCGACAGCGACAGCCGGTCGGCGCGGGCGAGGCGGACCATCACGTCGATGGCGCCGGCGGCGTCCTGGATCTCGACGTCGGTGTCGCCGCGGAAGGCCGCGCGCATCTGGTCGGCGAGCGACCGCGCGCTGACGCCCAGCGCGCCGGCGGCGCCGGGGCGCAGCGACACCGACAGCTCCGGGTCGCCGGGGCGCAGATCGTCGGTAAGGTCGCGGATGCCCGCGAAGCCCCAGATGAAGTCCTGCACGGCGCGCGAGGCCGCCGACAGCTCGGCGAGGTCGGCGCCCTTCAGCATGATCTCGAGCGGCTTGCCGGCGGGGCCGCGCTCGCGGTCGGTGAACTTGATCTGGATCGCGTCGGGGACCGGGCCGGTCTTCCTGCGCCACAGCGCGATCATCTCGTTGATGGTGCTCGACCGGCTCTCGGCGCGCAGCAGATCGACGCTGACGGTCGCCAGATGCGGCCCGCTCTCGGGCGCGTCGGCGTTGACGCCGTATTGCACCGTCACATGGCGCACGAGTCGCGCGCCTTCGGGTTGCAGCGGCGTGAGTTCGGCGTCGAGTTCGGCCAGCGCCTGCTCGACGCGCGCGACGACCTTCTCGGTGCGGGCGAGCGGCGTTCCCTGCGGCAGCAGGATGCGCGCCTCCAGCACGTCGCTGTCGAGCGGCGGAAAGGGCGAGAACTTCAGCGCGCCGCTCATGATCGGCGCCGCGGAGAGGACAAGCAGGCCGAGGATCAGCCCGAGGCTCAGATAGCGCCAGCGTATCGCGCGGTCGACCAGCGGCCCCACCATGCGCTCGCGCAGAAAGACGAACGCGGCGTCGACCCCGCGATGCACGCGCGAGCGGCGCCCGACGCCGTCGAGCGAGCCCTTGAGGTGATGCGGCAGCACGAGGAACGCCTCGACCAGCGACACCGCGAGCGTGATCACCAGCACGATGGGCATGAATTTCAGCACCGCGCCCATGTTGCCCTGCATCAGCGCGAGCGGCCCGACGATCATGATCGTCGTCAGGAACGAGGAGATCACGCCGGGCGCCACCTCGCGCGCGCCCTCGATGGCGGCGCGCAGCGGCGCGTCGCCCTTCTGGCGGCGGGCGACGATGTTCTCGGACAGCACGATGGCGTCGTCCATCAGCAGGCCGATGGCGACCAGCAGCGCGACCATGGTGATCATGTTGATGCTGAGGTCGAGCATCTGCATGGCGAAGATCGCGCCGAGAAACGCCACCGGCAGCCCCGCCGCCACCCAGAAGCTGAGTCGCAGTCCAAAGAACAGCCACATCACCAGAAACACCGCGACGAGGCCCTGCGCGCCGTTCGAGGTCAGGATGCGCAGCCGGTCGGTGATGTTGGTCGTGCCGTCGGCGCTGATGCGCAGCGTCACGCCCTCGGGCGCGCGCGCCTGTTCGCGCGCGAGCGCCGCTTCGAGGGCTGCGCGCACTTTCAGCGCGTCCTGCGCGTCGGTCTTGGCGATCTGGATCAAGGCCGCGCGCTCGCCGTCGAAAAAGGTCGCCAGATGCGGCTCGGAAAAGCGTTCGGTCACGGTCGCGACGTCGCCGAGCGCGACTTCGCCGCCGAGCGGCGCCGAGACGACGGGGATCGCGGCGATGGCGTCGGCGGCGCGGCGTTCGCCCGTGAAGCGCAACGCGACGTCGCCCGCGTCGCTCTCCAGAGCGCCGGCGCTCATGTCGAGGCTGTGCCGCCCCACCGCGTCGGCTATGTCCGACACGGTCAGACCCAGCCGGCGCAGCGCCCCGGCCTCGACTTCGACCGCGATCTCGCGGTCGGAGAAGCCCTTCAGCGTGGCCTGCGCGATGGAGGGGTCGGCGAGGAGCCGCTGGCGCAGGTTTTCGGCGGTGCGGTGCAGTTCGACCGGGCTCATGGCGGCGGTGACGGCGACCGTCGCGACGTTGGAGATGCGCTCGACGACGCTGACGGTCGGCGTCCGGGCGCGGTCGGGCAGGCCCTGCAGCCCGTCCACCGCGGATTTGACGTCGGCGTAGAAGCCCTCCATCGCCGCGGTCTCGCGCTTCTCCGCCGTCAGGATCGCGACGCCCTCGCGCGCGTCGCAGCGCAGCTCCTTGAGGTCGGCGATGGCGCGGAGCGGGTCTTCGAGGCGCAGGCAAAGCCCGTCCTCGACGTCGCGGGGCGAGGCGCCGGGCCAGACCACGCGGATCTCGACCTCGCTGGCGGGGATTTCGGGGAAGGTGTCGCGGCGCAGGTTGGGCAAGGCGACGAGGCCGAGCAGCAGGATCGCGGCCATCAGCAGATTGCCGGCGGTGCGGTGGGCGGCGAAGAAGGCGATCACGGCGCCAGCCTTTCGGCGCGGCCGGCGGCGAGATCGGCCAGCGCGCGGGTCAGCGCCTTGTCCTCGCGCGGGCGGATCTTCATCCCGGCCACCGCCGGGACGAGATCGGAGACGACGATGCGCGTCCCCTCGGGCGGGGCGGGGTCGAGCAAGGCCAGCTCGCCCATGCGCAAGGCGACCGGCGCGGGGGCGATCACGAGCCGGTCCTCGGCGTCGAGCGTGCGCAGCATGCCCTGATGCAGCGCCGCGGCGGGGACGACGCCGGACGCCTCGCGGACCGGCGCGCGCAGCTCGACCTCGACGAACGCGCCGCGGCGCAGCGGCGGGCGCGCGCCGGGCGCGGCCTGCGCGAAGTTGTTCGCGACGCGCACGATCACCGAGGCGCTCTGGGTGCGCGCGCCGATCTGCTGGGCGACGCGGTCCACCGTCGCCGGCCACTCGATCACCCGCCCCGGCGCGCGCAGCCGCACCACCGCGTCGAGCCCCAGCGGGCCGGGATCGGCGATGGCGGCCTCGGGCGAGATGTTCCGCCCGACGATGAGCGGGCGCAGCGCGCCGAGGGGGAACTCGGCGGCGATTTCGGCTGTCTCCACCCCGTCGCCTTCGAACAGCACCGCGCCGCGCGCGACGTATTGGGCGATCTCGACGTTCACGGCGCCGATGGTCAGGTCGAAGGGCGCGACGATTTCGGCGTGCTCCAGGTCCCGCTCGGCGACGGCGCGCCGCGCCGTCAGGGCCGTGCGCTCGGCCGCGTTGACGGCGAGCAGGTTGCGCTGGGTCTGGACCTGCGACGCCGCGGCGATGGCGGCGCGCTCGGCCTGATCGGCGGCGGTCTGCGCCGAGGCGCCCCGCGCGCGCAGCTCGCGCTGGCGCGCGGCCTCGGCCTCGGCCAGCGCCTGTTCGCGCTCGGCGATGGCGAGGCTGTCGCGATAGGTTCGGGCGCGGATGTCGAGCGTGGCCAGATCGGCGTCGATCTGCGCCAGCGCCAGCCGGATGTCGGCGTCCTCGAGCCGCAGCAGCGTCTCGCCCGCCTTCGCATAGCCTCCATCCTTCAGCGCCGGCGACATCCACGCCACAGCGCCCTCGATGCGCGCCACCGCCTTCCAGTCGCGCGCCGGGGCGACGACGCCGTAGCCGGTGGCGCGGGCGACGAAGGGCGTCGGCGCGGCGAGGATCACGCGGGCGGGCCGCGCCTTGGCCTCGGCCTCGGCGGCGTCGGGGCCGCTGCGGGCGCCGGCGGCCAGCGCGACGACGCCCGCCGCTGCGGCGACCGGGAGAAGCAGGGCCGCGATCCGTCCCGCCCAGCGCGCGCTTCGCCACATCTTCCAGTCCTCCGGAGAAACCCGCGAGCGTTCTACAGCGCCAGTTCGCGCAACTCCCTCTGCGCTTTGGTCGCAGCGCGCCCGCGCCGAGCTCGGTCGAACCGATATCGAAAACGCCGCTTTTGTCACGAAACCGTGTCGAAGCCTCGGTACCAACGCCTCAGGGTGCGCCCAAGAGGCGATTCCGGACCAGCCAGGGAGCCAGACATGAAGGACTTCGAGCGGGATTATCCCGACCACACCGCCGCGCCGTATTTCGAACATGGCGACGAGCCGCAGTGCAACACGTCGGACAATCCCAACTTCTACGAAGTGATGGAGGCCCGCGTCGCGCGCCGCGGCTTCATGATGGGCGGCCTCGCCACCATCGCGACCGGTCTGTTCGGCGCCGCCGCGACCGGGTCGAAGGCGCTGGCCAGCAGCACCGCTGCGACCCGCATCGGTTTCAAGGCCGTTCCGATCAGCTATGACGACACGGTCGTGGTGCCCGAGGGCTACAGCTTCCAGGTGCTCGGCGCGTCCGGGGAGCCGATCTCGGGCGACATGCCCGCCTATCGCCCCGGCGCCAACACCGGCGCCGAGCAGGAGCACCAGATCGGCCAGTGCCATGACGGGATGCATTTCTTCCCGATCGACGGCTCGTCTGAGGACGGGCTGCTGGTGCTGAACCACGAATACATCGAGCCGCGCTTCCTGCACGCCGAAAAGGCCAACTACAAGGGCAAGGAGTTCAACAAGAGCGCCGTGCATTACGACGCTGACGGGCTGCGCGACGACGACGAGGTGCGCATGGAGATCGCGGCGCATGGCGTCTCGGTCTACCGCACGGCGAAGCAGGCGGACGGGTCGTGGGCGATCGTCGCCGATCCGCGCAACCGCCGGATCACCGCGGGAACGCCGATGGAGATCGGCGGTCCGGTGCGCGGGTCGAGCCATGTGAAGACGAAATACAGCCCGGACGGCACCCGCACCCGCGGCACCGTGAACAACTGCGCCCACGGCGTCACGCCCTGGAACACCTATCTGGCCGCCGAGGAGAACTGGGCGGGCTACTTCGCCAACACCACCGAGATCGACCAGAAGCCCGACCTGCCGCGCGAGCACGCCCGCTACGGCGTCTCCACGAACCCCAAGGGCGGGCGCTACGGCTGGCATCTGGCGCGCTCGGGCGCGGACGACTATGTGCGCTGGGACGCGACGACCAAGGGCGCCTCGACGACCGAGGACTACCGCAACGAGCCCAACGCCTATGGCTGGATGGTCGAGATCGATCCCTTCAACCCGGACAGCACGCCGGTGAAGCGCACGCATCTGGGCCGCTTCGCCCATGAGGGCGTGGTGTTCGCCCCGGTCGTCGAAGGCGCGCCGTTGGTGTGCTATTCGGGCGACGACGCGCGGTTCGAATACATTTACAAGTTCGTCTCCGAGGACGTGTACCGCCCCGGCCAGACCGACGGCTCGATCCTCGACCGCGGCACGCTCTACGCGGCGAAGTTCAACGAGGACGGCACGGGCGAGTGGCTGGCGCTGGCCCCGGGCCGCAACGGGCTGACGCCGGCCAACGGCTTCGCCGATCTGGCCGACATCCTCGTCAACACCCGTCTCGCCGCGGATCACGCCGGCGCGACCAAGATGGACCGGCCGGAATGGGGCACGATCGACCCCAACAGCGGCGAGGTCTATTTCGCGCTCACCAACAACTCGCGCCGCACGCAGGCGCAGGTGGACGCGGTCAACCCGCGCGCCCAGAACAATTTCGGGCAGATCGTGCGCTGGCGCTACCTCAACACCGACCACACCCGCGCGAGCTTCGAGTGGGACCTGTTCGTGATCGCGGGCGGCAAGGCGACCTCGGTCGCGCCGACCGGGGGCGCGCTCGGCGACGACTCGACCTTCGCCTGCCCGGACGGCATGTGGTGCGACGAGAACTCGCGCCTGTGGATCCAGACGGACATGGGCGACATCGGGCCGGACTATGAAGGCCCGCTGAAGGAGTTCGGCATGAACATGATGCTCGCCGCCGACCCCGAGACCGGCGAGATCAAGCGTTTCCTCACCGGCCCCTGGGGGCAGGAGACGACCGGCGTCGTGAGCACGCCGGACGGCAAGACGATGTTCGTCAACTTCCAGCACCCCGGCGCCAATGGTTCGGCGGAGGATTTCGCGGCCGGCAAGTTCGGCTCGGGCTTCCCCGACTACGACGGGACCGTGCCGCGCTCGGCGACCATCGTCATCACCAAGACCGACGGCGACGTGATCGGCTCCTGATCCGGCCGCGCGACGCAGGGCGGGGGCGTTTCGGCGCCTCCGCCTCTCATCTCCCCGCATTGTCGAGACGTCACATGCCGCGGGCTCTCGCGCTCTGTCTGCTGCTCGCCGCCGCGCCCGTGCACAGCGCCGATCCGGCGCTGGTCGCCGAAGGAGCGTCGCTCTACGCCGATTTCTGTTTCGACTGCCACGGTCCCACGGCGACCGAAGGCGAGGCGGGCGACATCCGCGGTCTGCCCGAAGCGGTGATCGCGCATGCCTTCCGAGGCTTCGAGATGATGCCGGCCTTCGACTTCGAGCCCGCGGAGATCGCGGCGATCGCCGCCTATCTCGGCGATCTGGCGACCGACTGAGCGCCGGGGTCCCTCACACTGTCAGCAGCTTCGCCACGCGCCCGGCCTCGGCCCGCAACGCGGCGCCGTCGCCGCGCCACGCGACCCGGCCGGTCTCGAGCACGACATGGCGCTCGGCGAGGCGGGCGAGGGCGGCGAGGTCCTTGTCCACGACGACGATGGACTGCCCCTCGGCCTTGATCGCGGCGAGTTGCGCCCAGATTTCGGCGCGGATGACGGGGGCGAGGCCTTCGGTCGCCTCGTCGAGGAGCAGAAGGCGCGGATTGGTGGCGAGCGCGCGGCCGATGGCGAGCATCTGCTGCTCGCCGCCCGAAAGCTGGCCGCCCATGTTGCGCTGCCGCTCAGCCAGACGCGGGAACAGGGCGTAGAGCCGCGGCAGGCTCCACGGGCCGGGGCGGGCGGCGGCGCGCAGGTTCTCCTCGACGGTCAGCGCGGGGAAGATGCGGCGCCCCTCGGGGGCGAGGCCGACGCCGAGGCGGGCGATGCGGTGGGGGGGCAGGCGCGTGATGTCGCGCCCGGCGAGGCGAACGGCGCCGCCCATCCGGGTCGCGAGCCCCATGATCGCGCCGAGCGTCGTGGTCTTGCCCATGCCGTTGCGGCCCATCAGAGCCAGCGCTTCGCCTTCGGCCAAGGCGAGATCGACGCCGTGCAGCGCCTGCGCAGGGCCGTAGCCGGCCTTCAGCCCCTCGACTTCGAGCAGGCTCATGCGTCCTCGCCGAGATAGGCGGCGCGCACGGCGGGGTCTTCTCGGATCGCTTGCGGGGCGCCGCTGGCGACGATCCGCCCCGCGACCAGCACCGAGACGCGGTCGGCCAGCGCGAACACCGCGCCCATGTCGTGCTCGACCAGCAGCATCGCCACGCGGCCCTTGAGGCGCTTGAGCGTGGTCACCAGCAAGTCGGTCTCGTCGCGGCCTGCGCCGGCCATCGGCTCGTCGAGCAGAAGAAGGGCGGGCGACTGGACGAGCGCCATCGCGACTTCGAGGCCGCGCTGCTCGCCATGCGCGAGCGCCTCGGCGCGCGCGCCTGCGCGGTGGGCGAGGCCGACTTCGGTCAGCGCCGCCATCGCGCGGTCCTGCGCCGCCTGCGCGCGCGCGGGCCGCCGCGCCCATGACAGCGCGCCGGGGGCGGTGGCCTGCGCGGCGAGGGCGACGTTCTGAAGGGCGGTCAGACCGTGGAAGAGCGCGGTGATCTGGAAGGTGCGGGCGAGGCCGAGACGGGCGCGGGCGTGCGCGGGCAGCCGCGTCACGTCGCGCCCGGCGAGGCGGACAGTCCCCTCGTCGGGCGTCAGCGCGCCGGCGATCTGGGCGATCAGCGTGGTCTTGCCGGCGCCGTTCGGGCCG
>NZ_DAIQNN010000060.1:0-20741 GCF_036788415.1 Rubrimonas sp.
GCGCTGCGCGCAGGCGATCTGGTAGTCGGGGTCGTCGAAGCTCGGGTTCATGTGGCACAGGACGAGGTGGCGCGGGTCCGCCACTTCCTCGCCCGCCACGTCGATCACCCGCAAGCCGTGGCGGAACCATCCGGGCAGATGGACCATCAGCGCCAGCCCGGTCCGCGCGGCGGCGCGGGCGGCGCCGCGGAGCGACTTCTCCTCGGCCGCGGTGAACGCGCCCGAGACGCCGATCTCGCCGATCAGCCCGATGGGGGGTCGCCGGAGCATGATTGACGCATTCCGTCCTGGGGGACATAGCTCTGGGTGTGCTGATTTTGTCAGCGCATTCTCTAAAGGGAGAGGCCTACCTCTCCCTTTCACCGACACCGCTTCACCGGCACCGCTGAGAAGAGGTTTTGCAGAGCGCAACTTGCGGTGATCAGGTTCCGCAGACTCCGGTTTGTCCCAGACGGGCGTGCCCGCATAGAGCCACGGCCGGTAGAGCACGCGATGAAGCGACGGCATCACCAGGACGCCGTTCTTGTCGTAGCGTTTTCCTGGATGCCCATGCGCATCGCGGGCGTGCGCCGGATCGGGCGGCGCGACCGGCGCTTTGTGATCGGCGCCACGATGTCCGACCCGGGAATGCGCAGCATGGTCGTGCCGGCGTCGACATCCTCGGTGTCGGCCTTGCCGCTCCGCCCGCCGACACAGGGCCGCGCCTCGAACCAGTTGTAGTAGACGCGGAAGATGTTGAGGACGGCGATCAGCACGCGCGGGTTGTAGGCCGCGCCGTTGATGTAGCTCGGCCCCGAGCGCGCCGACCCCCCGCCCGCGCGCTGCGCATAGCTCAGCCGCTCGCGCAGGGCGTTGAAGAACGTCGAGACGGGCTGCAGCGTCGCCGTCCAGACGTGCCAGGCCACCCGCTCCCGGGTCTCTGGGTCCGTGATCGCCTGGTCGAAGCGCAGGGCCTTGAGCGCCTGGCGCCGCTCGCGGCGCAGCAGAGGGAAGCCCACGACCTTGTTCGTCTCGCCGGCCGTCTGGAGCGGCGAGGCGATCCAGATCGCCGGCATGAAGGCCTGGCGGTAGCTGTCGCTGGGATACGGGCGCGCGGCGCCACCGCGGACGACGCCGATGGCGTTGGTCATCCCTGCGGCGACAAAGGCCCGCAGCCGCGCGCTGTTGGTCATCGCAGCCTCGACGATGGGATCGGCCGCGCGCAGGTCGTCGACGAAGGTGTTCAGGGCGCTCTTGAACGCCGCCACCCGGGCCTGCACGGTGGGTTTGGTCGCGTTCTTGTCGAAGGTCATCGCCAGCCAGGTGAAGCGGTCGGCCTCGATCTCCTCGCGGAAGATGTGGGGCAGCAGGCGGGGCAGCAGCGCCTCCTGCTCTGTGATGAGGCGGATCCGCCCGGGCGGCGACAGCACCGAAGAGACGCAGCCTGTCGGGATCCAGAGCGACGACGAAGTTGCCGCAGTCGGGATCAGGGCAGACGTTGAGCTTCAGGCCGACGACCGGCGGCGGATAGACCTGTCCCAGCGACAGGTTGGGCACGCCCTTCATGTTCGGAACTCCGCTCGTTGGCCTGGTCAAGCCGCCTCGAACGAGGGGAGCGGGGTGCGTCGCAGCGTTCACCAACAAGCGGAACCGACGCGCGTCAAAAATGCCACAGGGTGTTGCCCGTAGGAATTCCTACGGCGCGTCTCTCCCATTTACCCTGTGCAAGGTAGACATTTCACCAACGAAATCATGATCCTGCTGAAATCGCCGCCGGCAGTCCGGGGTGCCATGCCCCCCAGGACGGAATGCTTCAGAGCATGATGGGGGGCCTTTCCGAAGTTGGGGGTCGCCCCGCTCTGACGTTCCCCGAAACCCGACTGGGACCAACCGAAAGCAACCGGCTCCGGGCGCTCGGCGCGCCAACAAGATCAGTGGACCCCCAACGTCGGAAAGGTCCCTCAGCCGATTGCGAAAAGCGCCGCCGCGACCGCCAGCCCGCCGCCGATGGCGGCGAAGACCAGACTGCGGCGGCGGTCCAGCCGGGAGGCTGCGCCGCCGCCATAGTCGAAGCGTTCGTAGACGACCCTGTCCATCGGCATTCCCAGCTCGAGCAACATGTCGGACACGGCCGTCACCATGCCGCCGGGCCCGCACATCAGCGCCACCGTGCGCGCCGGATCGTAGCCTTGCAGGAGCCGGCGCAAGCGGTCTGCGTCGAGCCTGCCGACCTCGCCCCGCCAGCCTTCCCCCCCGACCTCGCTGACCAGCATGACCTCCAGGTCGAGCGCGGCCTTCGCGGCCTCCATTTCGCCGAGGCAGGCGAAATTGTCGGGATCGCCCGCGGCATAGGCCAGCCGGACGGGTCGCTTGTCGCCGCGCGCGACCATGTCGCGCAAAATCCCCATGACCGGCGCAACGCCGACGCCGCCGGCGATCAGCAGGACCGCATCGCCCGGATGCTCCTCCAGCGCGAACTCGCCGTAGGGGCCGTCGATGCCGATGGGGGCGCCTGGCTTCAGCGCGCCGATCTGATCCGTGAAATCGCCGGCTTCCTTTATGATCATGCTCAGCCCCGGCCGGCGCGGCGAATCGGCGATGGAGAACGGGTGGTCGAAGAGCGGGAAGCGGCGCTTGCCTTCGGTCATCCAGACAAATTGACCGGCGTGGTAGGGCAGATCGGGCGTCCCCGGCGCGGGCTGGATGTCCAGTTCCCACATCCGGTCCGCCAGCTTTTCGACCGATCTCAGCCGCCAGGGCCGGGCGTGCAGCCGCCACCAGCGCCAGCCGTAGAGCGTCGCCATCACCGCCGTCAGCGCCGCCGCCATCGCCCACCAGAAAAACAGCGCCGGCCCCAGCGCGCTGAACCTTCCTGCGACCAGCGCGTGGTGCAGGCCCCCGGCCACTGCGGCGATCGCCAGGACCACATGGCTTGCCCGCCAGACCTCGTATTTCATCGGCAATCGCTCGCGCAGCATCGAGGTGAGCACGAGGAGCGCCAGCGCCGCCAGCGCTGCCACGCCGCTGCGGTAATGCGGCGAACTCAGATAGGCGAACAGCCGCGTCGCGCCGCGCCCGGGATCGTCCATCCACGTCGGCACGACATAGAGCAGCGGATGCAGGACCAGCGCCGCCAGCACCCAGATCGCGGCGACCTTGTGAAAGGCCATGATCTTGTCGATCCCGAGCCGCCCCGAGACCGCGCCGAACCTTCCCGAGGTCACGAACTGCACCGCCATCGCCGCCAGCCCCAGAAGTCCCAGCGCGGCGCCCGCCCTCTCCCACGGATCGAGCGGCGCGACGGCCCGCGTGACGGCGAGGGCAAGCGGCATGACGCAGAAGGCGAGGTAGATGGCGGCCAGCGCCCACCCGGGCAGGCGGGGCGTCGCGGGGGCGGTCCGGGCGCGGTCAATCGACGTCATCGGCTCGTTCGCATGGTAAGGTGCGCGCCAAAGTGACGGTAGTGCGCCCCGGCGCCATGATCCGGATCAAGGGCGCCGGCGCAGCGATCGGTTAGCATTGTGGCATTGTCGCCCGCCGGCAGAGGAAGGAGCCAGCATGTCCCTTTCCCGAATTCGCGGCCCATTCGCCCTGGTCCTGGCGCTGGGCCTCGCCCCTGCTTCAGCGCTGGCCGAGGAGTTGACCGAACTGGTCGAGAAGTGGCTTGCCTCGCCGCACGGAGACTACGGCTCGCTTTCCTTCAACTACTGGAACAAGGAGGGCGGGGTGCCGGTCGCCTGCGCGCATTGCCACTCCCAGCCGTCCTTCGTAGCGTGGCTAGGCGCGGACGGCAGCGAGGCGGGCGTGGTCGAGCATCCGGGCGCGATCAACGCGCCGATCGGCTGCGCCTCGTGCCACACCGCGGCGGCGCACGCGCTGGATGCGGTGCGCTTTCCCTCGGGCGTCAGGGTCGACGGTCTGGGCTGGAACGCAACCTGCACGGTCTGCCATCAGGGACGCCAGTCCGGCGATCACGTGACGCGAGCGATCGAGGGCATCGGCAGCGACGACGTATCGACGGACCTGTCTTTCCTCAACATCCATTACGGCGTCGCCGCGGCGGTCATGCACGGCTCGGAGGTGCGCGGCGGCTTCCAGTATCCGGGGCGCGCCTATGTCGGGCGGTTCCGGCATGTGGCGGGCGCCGATACCTGTGTCGCCTGCCATGACGCGCATACCACGCAGGTCGAGACCGACGGCTGCCTTGGCTGCCATCGAGGCGTCGAGGACATTCGAGACATCCGCACGCGACATGCCGATTTCGACGGCGACGGCGACATCTCGGCCGGCGTCCATGCCGAGATCATCGGCCTGCAGGATCGCCTTTACGACGCGATCCGCACTTACGCGGCCGATGTCGCCGGCGTGCCCATCGTCTACTTTCCGGGCCGCTTTCCCTACTATTTCAACGACCCGGACGGCGATGGCGCGATCACCCCGGAGGAGGCGATCTTTCCCAACCGTTACCGGAACTGGACGCCGAGACTGCTGCAGGCCGCCTACAACTATCAGGTCGCGAAGAAGGATGCAGGCGGCTATGTCCACAACCCGCCCTATCTGCTCCAACTCCTCCACGACAGTCTGGAAAGCCTGTCCGAGCGCGTCGAGATCGATACGCGGCGGCTTCGGCGGCCGTGAGGCTGGGCCTGGCGACTTCCCGCGGGCGGGCCCTGGCGGGTTCGCCAGCGCCGGTTGCGACATCACGGAGGAGGATCGGCCCCCATACCGTCAAGAACCTCGGGGTGGTGGCTGTATGGCGGCGACGGGACCGGGTGGTCCGAAGGCGGTCCTGCGATGCGGTGGCGCGTTTTGGTGTGGATAGGCGCGATGCCGCGACCCCTCTCGCCCAGGAAAGTTCAGTCTCTTTTGTAGCGGATCGGCGTTGGCCCCACGCCGATGCCCAGATCATCGGTATCGCGTCTGTGCTAGTCGGCCGAAGCCGGT
This sequence comes from Rubrimonas sp., assembly GCF_036788415.1. Lineage (NCBI taxonomy): Bacteria > Pseudomonadati > Pseudomonadota > Alphaproteobacteria > Rhodobacterales > Paracoccaceae > Rubrimonas > Rubrimonas sp. The sequence continues at coordinate 4,924 of NZ_DAIQNN010000060.1, forward strand.
CGCGCTTTCGATGCGGTTGAACAAAACTGGCGAAAACCCATCTGCTGGCTTATGACATCGCATGGTCGTCGGTGACGGGCTGAGGCAACCGCCAGTGGTTGAGCCGGATGCTGCAGAGGGACACGCGACCGCGCGCTAAGGGGGGCGGGCTGCGCCGGCGGCCGGGAGTGCGTAGCGGCTCGCACGCGTGCGCCGCATGAGCGTGTCCGCAGTGACCACGCCCGCCGGGTCGATGTCCGCCCCGGCCGAGGCGAGGACGCGTGCGGTCCAGGTGTTGCATGTGTTCCGAAGGCGGAATTCGCCGTGCGCAAGATAGAAGCGGTCGACCGCGCCGCGCCCGGGCAGGATCGCGGCGTCCCCGGCGGCGCGGTCGAAGCTGTCCGATACCGCCTGGACGAGCCGTCGGAGCGCATCGTCGGACAGCCCTAGCGTGACCACCTCGGGGTTGCCGGGGCATGCTTTAGTGACGTAGCGCCTGCTAAGTTTATGAAAACATTGGCGTCGCAAGTTGGCTGATTTCGGCTAGGGATATGAATATACTGTATTTTTCGTCCCTTTGACTGCCCTCAAAAGCTCGCCGATGCCGCCGGGCTTTCCCGCGCCGCGTTGAGCGCACGCATTGCATCGAAGGTGAAGCGGCCCCGGAGATTGATGTGGGCGAAGCCGATCGGCGCGATGCGCGCCAGGTGGACGGGGTCCGCCACTACCTCGCGCCGCCGGAGCGCGTCATCCATGCGCCACGCGTTCCAGCACATCACGATGTTGGCGAGCAGCGTCAGCGCGCCGGAGATCGCCGCGAGTTGCTCTGGCGTCCGGCCGCGCTTAGGCGCGAGTGTTCCGCCGTGGATGGCACGCTGCAGCGTGTGCACCGCTTCGCCCCGGCTCAGCAAGCTGTGGATTTCAGCCCGGAAAGCTGCTTCGGCGAGGTAGTCGCACAGAAACAGCGTTCGCAGCAGTTTGCCGAACGCCTCGCCCGCCGCGTGGACGGGATCGCCGGCGGCCGCGGCGCCGTTGCGGTCCAGCGCCCACACCGCCGAACACCAGCCGCCCTTGGTCGAGGCGGCCAGCCGGAGCAGGCCATCCCATCCGAGGCTTATCCTGCGACGCGACAGGGTCCGGGAGACATGAGGCTCCAGTGCGTCCGGAACCGGCGTGTCACGGAACACGTGCAGCTTCATCTTCGACACGCCGGCCAGCCGGGGGCAGATGTCGAAGACGACGAGCCGCGCCAACGCCATAGAGAAGTGGGTGACGCCGTGGGTGTCTACGGCGAGCCGCTCGATGGACGCATGCTCCTGGCGCAGGACGCCCTCGATGGCCGCGCCGGCCTGACGGCGACCCAGCACGATCGGCTGATCATGGATCAGTCCCCAGCGGTCGAGAACATGGGTGTAGACGCCGACGCCGTAGCGACATCGCCGCGGGTCGATCCGGGCTGACCACAGCGAGCGCGTCGCATCGAGGCTCATCATGTCGGCCGAGGCGCAGTCGCCGGGACCCCAGTGGCGTGTGACCGGCAGGCGTCCCAGCACTGAAACCACCCGGTCGTTGGCGGCGCGCAGACGTCCGTCCTCCTCAAAGCGGCGCATCATCATCGCCGCGCTCTCGGCGCTGACGTCGTCCACCATGCGGCCGACATCGGCCGCCTCGAAGTCCGACCCGAGGGCGAGGATCGCCGCGTAGGCCGCCACCAACTCGCCGGGCGGCCGAGCAACGCCGCGGAAAAGCCGGTCCAGGCGTCGACGTCGACGATCACGTCGGGAAGCTGCGCCTCGCCCACGGCGCTGGAGCGCCGTCCGCGCCATCGCGACCGGGGGCTGCTCGGGATCGGCGACCTGCTTCGGCACACGGAACCGGCCCTTGTCGAGCTTGATCGCACCATCGGCGATGGCTTCGGCCAGGGCGGCCAGCCCAGCTTCGACGCCAGCTTCGATGGGCGCCAGCGCTGCGGTCGCGGCGGATCCGACACCCAGGTTCCGCGCGAACCGTTCCCTGTCGCGCTCCCAAAGCGCTGAAGGGATCAGGTGGTCCTCGGGCGAGCGGAAGCGGTCGCCATGGGGCAGCGACGCTGCGCCGTTGGTCAGCGAGCGCTTGATCAGAAGCGCGGTCGCAGCCCGCCATGCTCCGAGCGCCAGCGCCCGATCCTGATGGGCGATCAGGCCATCCCAGGCCGGTCCGAACGGGTTCTGCTGTCCAGTCGGCAGGACCGCGCTCGCGCCGCGGCGCGCCGCGCTCCGCAGCGCCGAAAGGGCGATCTTGAGCGGATGGTCATCGGGAACCGCCATCGCCAGCGGATCGAGCGCCGCAATGGCCTCCGCGATCCGGACGCCGTCCCGGGCCATCTCCAAACGTGCAGCCGCCGTCCTTGAGACCGGCGCCCCGCCCTGCAGCAACGGCGCGCCGAGCGCTGCGACACGCTGACGGAACGCGGCGTCGTTGATCTCGCGATCCTCGGCCAGCGTCATCACCTCGAACGCAAAGCGCCGCAGGCTCGGCGCCGCACGCGCCTCCGACGCGAGAGCGCGCCCATGCGCCGGACGATTGAAATCGGTCAACCGCGCATTGAACACCTCCGCCATCGTGTCGGTAGCCCGCGCCAGATAACGCCTCAGAAAGCACGCGATCTCCACCGTGCGCCGCGGCTCGGGGCTGGCGCGGAGCCGGTTCGGCCGGCGAAGCTCGATCCCGCGCGCATGGGCCCGCACGAAGCTCAACGGAGCGCGGTCCCGATCGATGCGGTCGGCGCCGAAGCGCCGACAGGACTGGTTCGATGGGCAGATCGACCTCGATCCCGAACGGCTGGTCTTCATCGATGGTGAGGAGGATCAGAAAACGATCCAGTGGATCGTTTTCCCGACGAACGGGGCGAAGACCAACATGGCCCGCACCCATGGCCGCTGTGCTCGCGGCGAACGCCTGCGCATGGGCCTCCCCCACGGCCACTGGAAGACCACCACCTTCGTCGGCGCCCTGACCATGCGCGGCATGATCGCGCCCTTCGTGCTGAGCGGCGCCATCAACCGCGACGCCTTCGAGGCCTATGTCGAGAAGGTGCTCGTCCCCGAGCTGCGCCCCGGCGACATCGTGGTCATGGACAACCTGTCCAGCCACAAGGGGCCGCGCGCCCGCGCCTTGATCGAGGCCGCTGGCGCGCGCCTGCTGTTCCTGCCGCCCTGCAGCCCCGACTTCAACCCCATCGAGAACGCCTTCGCCAAGCTCAAGGCCATGCTCCGCAAGGCCGCCGAGCGCACTATCGACGCCCTCTGGGCCGCCATCGGCCGCATCGCAGACACCTTCACCCCAACCGAGTGCGCCAACGACTTCAGCGCATGCGGATACGATCCAGACAGCTAGGATTCCGCTCTAAACACCTACGCCAGTAAGGCCCTTTATTTCGTCGACGCGTTGATGACTGGGCACGCAGCCCACCTCCCGCCCGGCAGCGGGATCAACTCGGGCCGCGAAACGGCGCAGTTTGGAATTGCGTGGGTACATCGCAGCCGGAACGCACAGCCTTTGGGAACATGAGCGGCGCTCGGCGGGTCGCCTTCCAGGAAGCTCTCGTCGCCGGCGCGCCGCGTGAGGCTGGGGGCTGAGGCGAACAGCGCTTGGGTATAGGGATGCCGGGGATCGGCGAACAGCGAGCCTACGGGCGCCTCCTCCGCCACGCGGCCGAGATACATCACGATGGAGCGGTCGCAGACGCGGCGCACCACGGCGAGGTCGTGGCTGATGAAGAGATAGGACAGCCGATAGCGCGCGCGCAGCTCGTTCAGGAGCGCCAGTACGCTCGCCTGCACCGACAGATCGAGCCCCGAGGTCGGCTCGTCGAGGATGACCACGCTCGGGCGCAGCGACAGGATCCGGGCGAGGCCGATCCTGCGCTGTTGGCCCCCCGACAGCTCGTGCGGATAGCGCCGGCCGGCGTCGGCGTTCAGCCCAACCGCTTCCAGCAGTTCGTCGATGCGCCGGGCGCGCTCTGCGTGGTCGCGCACGCCATGGATCAGCAGCGTCTCATGCAGCGTGTCGCCTACTCTCCACCATGGATCGAGCGCCGCCCCGGGGTCCTGGTGGACGTATTGGATCATTCGCCGCCGGGCGCGCGCCTGTCGCGGCGGCAGGCCGGACACCACCTCGCCCGCGAGGCGGATCGTCCCCTGCGTCTCGCGCAGCAGCCCGAACAGGGTCTTGGCGAGGGTGGTCTTGCCGCAGCCCGATTCCCCGACGACCCCGAGAGACTCGCCCTCGGCGAGCGCCAGATCCACCCCGTCCACCGCGCGAACCGGCGGCTTGGTCCTGGCGAGGAAGCGCCGTCGCCCGCCGAACACCGTCTCCAGCCCTTGCGCGCACAGCAGCGGAACGCTCACGACGCCTCCGCGTGCACGCATGCGACAAGGCGGCCGGGGGCGACCGTGCGCAACGGAGGGCGCTCGTTGCGGCAGGCCTCGACTGCGAGGACGCAGCGGGGGTTGAAGCGGCAGCCCGGCGGTGGCGCAAGGGCCGAGGAGACAAGGCCCGGGATACCGACAAGCGGCCGCTCGCCGTCCGGATGGCACGCCAGCAGCGCCGCCGCGTAGGGATGGCGCGGGTCCGCGATCACAGCGTCGGCCGGGCCGGTCTCGACGGTCTGGCCGCCATACATGACTGCGACCCGGTCGCATAGCTGTGCAACGGCGCCGAAGTCGTGGCTGACAAACACCAGCCCTACGTCGAAGTCGCGCGCAAGGCGACGCAGCAGCGAGAGGATCTGCATCTGCGTCGTCACATCCAGTGCGGTGGTCGGTTCATCCGCGAGGATGAGCTGTGGCCGTGCCGCAAGCGCGCCCGCGATCAGGATGCGTTGACGCTGCCCGCCGGAGAATTGGTGTGGATAGCGGTCAAGGGCACCCTCCGGGTCGGGCAGTTGCACGGCGCGCAGCGCCTCGATCAACGCCGCGCGCGCACGCTCGCGCTCTCGCGATGTCCAGATCGTACGAGGCGGCTCGCCGGGCAACCCGGTCCATCGCAGGATCTCCAGCATCTGGCGGCCGACCGTGAAGACCGGGTTGAAGCTCTGGAACGGATCCTGCGGAACGAAGCCGACTGCACGGCCGCGGATGCGGCGGGCGAAGTCCTCCGGCCTGAGCTGTAGCAGGTCTTCGCCGTCGAAGCGGATGACGCCGGTCTCGACCTCGGCGCCGCGCGGCAGCAGGCCCAGGACGGCCTTGAGCAATGTCGACTTGCCGCAGCCTGACTCGCCGACAACCCCCACCGCCTCGCCCCGCGCGACTGTGAGATTCACGAAGTCGAGAATGCGCGCCTCCCCCTCGTCTCCGCGGACCGAGACCCGCAGGTCGCGGATTTCCAGTAGCGGCGCGCTCATCGCGACCGCCGCAGCCGCGGGTCGACAAGATCGCGCAGGCCGTCGCCGAGCAGATTGAAGCCGAGCACAAGCACGAGGATCGCGAGGCCGGGGAAGGCGGTCATCCACCAGTGATCGGGCATGAAGCGCCGCCCCTCGGCGATGGCGAGGCCCCAGTCCGGGGAGGGAGGCGCTGCGCCAACGCCAAGAAAGCCCAGCACCGCCGTCGTCAGAATGATAAAACCCATTCCGATGGTGGCACGCACGATCACGGGGGCGGCGACGTTGGGAAGGACATGCAGCGCGAGAATGCGCCAGCGCGCTGCGCCGAGGCCTTCCAGCGCCTCGATGAAAAGCATGGTCCGCACACGGCGCGTTTCTCCGTAGACGGTGCGGGTGAAGAACGGCCAGTAGGTCACGGCGAGCGCCGCCATAGCCGCGTCCATGCCGCGGCCGATGATCTGAGCCAGCGCGATGGCCAGGATCAACTGCGGCACCGCGAGAAAGATGTCGGTGATGCGCATGATCCCCTCCGACGCCCAGCCGTCGGTGTAGCCGGCGTAGAGGCCAAGCGGGATGCCGACCGCCATCGCCGCCGCCACGACCGTCAGCGCAACCGTCAACGCGCCGCCGGTGCCCATCACCACGCGGGTGAAGATGTCGCGACCGAGGTTGTCGGTGCCGAACGGCTTGTCCCAATTCGGCGGCGTCAGCCGGGCGCGGAGATCCGGCCGGGTGGCGTCGGCGGCGTCCACCAGCAGCGGATCGCCGAAAAGCGCGATCAGCACCGCCGCGCCGATGATGAACAGGCCGACCACGGCCGGCAGGTCGCGCAGAAACTTCCGGAGCACCAGCACGCGCTACATCCGTTCCGCGACGCGGGGGTCGATGAGACCATGGGCGACGTCTACGACGATGTTTACGACTCCATAAACGAGACCTATCGCCAGCGTGACGGCGAGGATCGCGGGATAGTCGGCCGTGTAGATCGCGTTGACGAGGTAGGAGCCGAGCCCCGGCCAGTCGAAGACCGCCTCCACGGCGACGGCGTTGGAGACGAAAGCGCCGAATAGCAGGCCCATCTGCGTGACCGGCGTCACGAGCGCGTTCTTCAGGGCGTAGGGGAACAGCACGCGCCGTCGCGGATACCCGACGGCTGTCTCGTAGGCGGCATACTCGCTCCCCATCGCCTCGATCACCGAGGATCGCGTGAAGCGGGCGACTGTCGCCAGCCCGCCGAAGGCGATGGTGATCGCCGGAAGCACCATGTGGACAAGCGCCGCGCGGAACGTCTCGAACCGTCCCGACGCCAATGCGTCGAGAGTGTAGAATCCGGTCAGGAACGGCGGCGCCGCCACAGCCGAGGGCAGCCGTCCACGTAGAGGCAGGAGCCCGAGGTCCAGGGCGAAGACGAGTTGCAGCATGATCGCCAGCCAGAACGACGCCGTAGCGAGACCCAGCACGGTGACGACTCGGACCGCATGGTCAAAGGGCGAGTTGCGCCAGGCCCCGGCGAGAGCGCCGAGCGCAACCCCGCCGACGCCAGCGATCAGGAGAGCCGTGAACGTCAACTCGAGCGTCGCGGGCAACCTTTGCGCGATGTCCAGGCTGACGGGCCGCCCGGAATAGGCCGAGACGCCGAAGTCGCCGCGGACGACGCCGCCGACATAAGCGACGAACTGGATCGGCAACGGACGGTCTAGGCCGAGTTGCTCGCGGATCGCTGCGATCTGATCCGGCGTCGCCGCATCGCCGGCGATCGCCGCTGCGGGATCGCCGGGGGCCAGCCGCAGCATCGCGAAAGTCAGCAGCAACAGCCCCAGCAGGAGGGGGACGATCAGCAAGGTACGCCGCAGGATGAACAGCGCCATGGCGGCAGGGGCTCCGAGGGAGGGCGCGGCCAGGCGCGCGAGGCGCCCGGCCTGCGGTCACTTGCTGATCGAGATCCAGCGGATCTCGCCGCCGGAGCCTACCGGCGAGAACTTGTAGCCTTCGATCCGCTCGCTCAGGCCGCGCAGCTGGACGGTGTTGTAGATCCAGATGTCGGCGGCGTCCTCGACGACGAGGCGCGACGCCTCCTCGTAGTAGCCGGCCCGGGTGGCCTGCTCGGGCTCCGCGCGCGCGGACCGCAGCAACTCGTCGACGCGGTCGTTGGCGTACCAGGACGACGCCTTCCAGGTTCCTGCGAAGGTCGTGTCGTACATCTGGCCGATCCAGTTCTCCGGATCGACGAAGTAGGTGGAGACCCAGTGGATCCACATGTCCGGCGTGGTCTCGGCCGAGCCGGTGGAGCTCGTGAGCTGCGCCCATGTCGAGGGCACGATCTCGAGGTTCACGCCGATGGCGCCGAGGCCCGCCTGCAGCACCTCGGCCGCCTGCGTGGTCTGCTCGAGCGCCGACTGGATGTGGATCTCGACGCCGCGATCGACCGGCGCGCCTTCGGAGCGCGCCGCGTCGCAATATCGCGCCGCCTCCTCAAGGTCGTAGTCGTAGCCTGCGAGATCGTCCGGCGCGCCCCACAGATTCTGCGGGTTCGGTCCCGCGTTGCGCACCGGAAAGCCCCCGAGGATCACGTCGATGAAGCCCTCGTAGTCGAAGGCGTGGCTGACGCACTTGCGGAAGTTCACATTGTCAAACGGCGGCTTGGCGTTGTTCATGCGTATGACCATCACCCGCATGGACTCGTCCTGAGCCACGCGCACGCCTTCGGCGCGTGCGATGCGCTCGATCTGGTCGGTCGGCAGATAGCTGTCGGTCGCGTCGATCTCGCCGTTGATGAGCGCCAGCACGCGGGTGGACGTTTCCGCCACCGGATACGCCCGGACGATCTCGATCGGGTTGGGGTTGTCGTTCCAGCCGTAGAAATGGTCGCGGAATATCGCGAGGTCGACGCGCTCCTGCGGCACATAGGTCGCCGGGTCAAGGACATAGGCGCCTGAGCCCGCCGAGTTCGACGACAGCCACGCCCGGCCCCAGTCGCCGTCGGCGGCGTTGGCCTCCACGACGTCCTTGTTGAGGATCGCGACCAGCGGCACGGCGGAGAGGAATGGCGCATAGGGCTGCTTGAGGGTGAAGCGCACGGTCATGTCGTCGACCGCCTCGACGCCCTCGGGGTCGAGCACAGGCAGGAACGCGCCGGCGGGCCCGGTGCGCAGGTTCAGGAGGCGCTGGAAGGAGTAGACGACGTCCTCCGCCGTCAGCGCCGATCCGTCGTGGAACTGCACGTCGTCCTTCAGGCTGAACGTCCAGGTCTGTCCGTCCGCGCTGACCTCGTAGCCCGACGCGAGCCAAGGCTCAAGCTCCGGCGGATTGCCGATGTAACGGAAGAGGGTGTCGTAGACGTTGAGCATGTAGAACTGCATCGGCACGTCGTAGACGACATGCGGGTCGAGGCCCGCGGGCAGCGTGTCGCCCCAGACGATCTCGTTGGCTTCGACCGTCGCGGCGATCGGCTGCGCGGCCAGTGCGGCCGCGACCACGGCCCCCTTCAGAATCTTCATCGGCTAGCCTCCAGCTGTCGGACATTATCGGCCTCGCCGGGATCGAGCCTGACGAGGGGGCGGTCGGGCGTCTCCGGCCAGCGTCGCCGGCTGTGCGTCAGACCGAGCGAGGCGAGCGTCTCCGCCATGCGGAGCGCCGCGAGAACGGGATTGACGACCGGGACGGCCACGCGCGCTGTGATGCGCGGCGTCGGATCGAGGAAAGCCATGCTCATGCAGCCGAAGATCAGGGCCTCGGCGCCATCCTGCTCGACGCAGGCCGAAGCGACGGCGGCGATGCGATCGAGCGCGGCGTCGAGGCCGCCCTGGCTGGCCGCGCGCGCCATCTCCGGCACCGTCAGACCGACGCCGCGGACCGAGGCCAGCCGGTCGGCGAGCCCCATTGCGCGAAGCGTCGCGCGCGTGCGGGCCGCGCCGCCCTCGCCGGGCGAGAGCACGGAGAAGCGGTCGGCGCATTGCAAAGCCAGCGCGATCGACGACGCGCCCGGCCCGACGACCGGGATCGAGACGGCCTCCCGCGCCGCATCGAGGGCCGGGTCGGAGAAGCAGCCGACGATGACGGCGTCGAACCCCTCCGCCTCCGCCGCGCGCAGGCCGCGCACGATCACGGGGCCGGCGACCAGCGCGTCCCAGTCGCCCTGGATGCCGTCGCGCACGCCGTCCGCGTCGCGAACCACGACCTCGACGCCCGGCGCCGCGTGGGCCGCGAGGAAATCCCGCCGACGCCGCGGCTCGTGCGGCCCGACTGTCGCCGACAGCGGCGCAACCAGTTGGTAGAGGATGCGCCGCGCAGCCATGCTCACCCTTTCCCGAGCAGCGCGAGAGCGTCGTCGATCACCCGCGTCGCGTCGCCGACGCCGTCGGCCACCCGGTTGCGCCGCCGCCGCATCTCGGTCGCCAGCATCCATCGCTCTGGGCCGTCTTCGGCCTTGGCCAGCGCGGGCAGGTCGTAGAGGCACGGCAGCATCGTGCCCTGGGGCGTGTAGCCGTAGGGATCCTGTCCGTACGGGCCCTTCTCCTGGCTTTGCAGGGGCACGAGGATGCGGCTGAGCCGCTTCATCGCCCCGTTGAGCAGCCGCGCGACGTCCTCGTCGCCCGCGCCGCGGGCGAAGCGGCCCGCCCAGTCTTCGGCCGCCGCATCGAGCCGTCCGGCCGCCGCGGCGAAGCCCTCGGCGCGCGCCAGAACGCCGTCGAGGCCGACCGCCGCGCCGGCCGGGGCGAGTTCGGCGAGGCGCGTCGTGATCTGCTCGGCCACCGGCGCGAACCGGAAGGGCAGCACGGGGGCCGTGCACAACTCCCAAAGCCAAGCCGCGTAGACCTTCAGGTGCAGCGCCATCAGCGCCCAGTCGAGCTTGTCGAGCCGGTTCTCCAGCGAGTGGTGCCACCAGCCGAGCGTCGCGAGCGCCGTGTCCTTCAGCTCCTGCTCCGTGAAGGTCATCTCGCCGTGAAACAGCGGGATGCCGATACCGTAGAAGGAGGAGTCGCCCGTCTTGCTCGCGCGTTTCCAGATCGTCGGCATCGCGCCGACGACGGCCTTCTCCACCCGGCTGTGGAACGCCTTCAGCTCGGCGTTGGAGGAGGTGGCCCAGCGGCTCGTTCCCAGGCAGGCGGGCTGGTCGATCTGCAGGTAGGCGACCGCGTTGGCGCGCAGCCGGTCCCAGTAGGTGTCGGCAAACCATGTAGAGCCCGACATGGTGCCGGTCTCGTGCGCGGTCCAGAAGCCCAGCACGACGCCGCGGCGCAGTTCGCCCCGACGCGCGGCGAAGGCGCGGGCCAGTTCGATCATGCAGGCGTTGCCGGCGGCGTTGTCGGTCGCGGCCTCGCCCGGCCAGCTGTCCTGGTGGCCGCCGAGCAGCACGAAGTCCTCGGGCTCCGGGCTGTCCTGCGGCGCAGCGATCTCGCCGACGGTGATCTGGATCGGCCGCCACGGGTTCTCCACATGGGTCCGCAGCCAGACCTCGGCGCCGCCCTTCAGCGCCAGCTCCTTCAGCTCGAGGCCCGCGACCCGTGCGATGCCGATGCAGGGGATCTGCGGCATCTCGTTGGCGAAGGTGTCCGGCGTCGGCACGCCCCACGCGGGCTTCACCGAACCGAAAGGGACCGCCTCGTTCTCCGGGTGCCCCCAGTTCATCATGACGGCGCCGATTGCGCCCTTCATGGCCGCGATGCGCTGCTTCTCGTGGCGCGCGGGGGCGTAGGACAGCTCGGTCAGGATGATCTTCCCGCGAACGTCCTTGCCCTCGTAGTCCGGGAAAGCGCCAGAGCCGACATAGACCAGTTCGCCCCGCACCCCCTCCGGCCCGGTCAGCGTGCTGTGCCCGAGGGTGTTGGCGACGATCTCCGTCCGGCGCGGGGTCTCCAGCCGGAAGTCCGCGTGTTCTGGAAAGCTCACGATCGCCGGCAGCTCGTGCAGGCGGGCGTCCGCGACGTCGGCCTGGACCAGCGCGTCGCGCGCGTACTCGGCCATCCGCCGGCCGTTCTCGGAGCCCGCGGCGCGATGCGGAATTTCGCGCACGATCCGCTCGACATGGGCGCGGACACGGTCGGCGGAGACATCTCCCACCACACCCGTCGATGCCCGCTCACTCAGATCGCCCGGCATGCTCTCTCTTCCGTTTGTATGACAGTATGCTAAAAAACATGACGCAGCGGGCGCGGGATCACAACCCCAAAGATCGCCAGACAAGCGATGGGGCGTTCACATGCGGAGTTCCGCCTGCACAATAGACAGAGGATAAGGCCGATGACGAAAAGCCATGCGGCGCTGGACTGGCTGGCCGGGCAGGGCGGCGCGATGGAGACGTTGCTCGCCGAGGTGGTCGACATCGACAGCGGCTCGCGCGATTCCGCCGGCGTGGACACGGTGCGGGAGCGCTTCGAGCGCTTTTTCGCGGAGCACGACATCGCCGCCGATCTTGCCCCGACCGATGGCGGCGCCTGCCTCGCGGCGCGGACGGGGCCAGCGTCGAACGGGGGCCACGTCCTGCTGCTTGGCCACATGGACACCGTGTTTCCCGCCGGCGAGGCCGCGCGTCGACCGTTCACGGTGGAGCGGCGGGACGGCCGCCGCATCGGCCGCGGGCCCGGCTGCGCCGACATGAAGGCGGGCCTCGTGATGAACGCCTTCATCCTGGCCGCCTTCCGCGCCGCCGGCGGCGCGCCGCTTCCGCTGGTAGCGCTCTACACCCGAGACGAGGAGATCGGCTCGCCCAGCGGGCGCGCCGTGATCGAGACGATGGCGGACGGCGCCCGGGCCTGCTTCAACGCCGAGCCGGGGCGCAAGAGCGGCAACGTGGTCAAGGCGCGGCGCGGCGGGACGTTCTACCGCGCGACGGTCACCGGCCGCGCGGCGCACGCCGGCGGCGCCCCGCAGGACGGCCGCAGCGCGATCGAGGAGATGGCGCGCAAGATCCTCGCGTGGCACGCCCTCAGCAGTGAGAATCCCGACATAACCGTCAGCGTCGGCATCGTTTCGGGCGGGCTGGCGGTCAATATGGTGGCGCCGTCGTGCGAGGCGCAGATCGACCTGCGCTTCGGCGACGTGGCCACGGGCGAGCGGCTGGACGCCGAGATCCGTGCCATCGCCGAGGCCTGCGCCCGCGACGGCCTGAGCGGCGCGGTCGAGCGCATGGGCGGCTTCCTGCCGGTCGCCGACGAGCCGCGGACGCAGACGCTGGTGAACCGCTATCTCTCGGCGTCCCGCGACCTCGGCCACGACACGCGGGCGGAGGCGACGCGCTCCTGCGCAGATTCAGGCTTTACAGCCAGCCTCGGCGTACCCACGGTCTGCGGCGCCGGCCCGGTCGGTGGCGACGCCCACAGCCCGGAGGAATACGTGGACCTCGACAGCTTCGTGCCGCGCGCTCAGGCGGTCGCGCTTACGATCCTGCGGCTGGCGGAGCGCGGCTGATGCGCGTCGTGCGCTACCATCACCACGGCCCGGCCCGCGACGTGCTGCGCCTCCTCGACGCGCCCGAGCCTGAGCCGGGGCCGGGAGAAGTGCGCGTCGCCGTACGCGCCTCCGGCGTGAACCCCCACGACGTCAAGAAGCGCTCGGGATGGCTGGGCGGAGAACTCCCCCCGGCCGGCGTGACCCCCCACAGCGACGGCGCCGGCGTGATCGACGCAGTCGGGCCGGGCGTGGCGGAGGCGCGCATCGGCCAGCGCGTCTACGTGCTGCGCGCGCCGGTCCATCGCGGGACGGCGGCGGAGAAGGTTGTGATCGGCGCCGATTGGGCGCTGCCGCTGCCTGAGGATTTCAGCTTCGCCGAAGGCGCCTCGCTCGGCGTTCCCGCCTTCACCGCGTGGCTCGCCGCGCTGGCCGACGGCCCGGTGACAGGGCGGACAGTACTTGTGCAGGGCGGCGGCGGCTGCGTCGGGCGCGTCTGCGTCGAACTCGCGGCGTGGAGCGGCGCGCGCGTGATCGCGACCGCAGGCTCCGAAGCCGGGCGAGCCGCCGCCGCGGCGCGGGGCGCCGACCTTGTGCTGGACCGCAACCGCGACGACGTGGCGGCGGCGGTGCTGGACGCGACGGGCGGTCGCGGGGCAGACCGGATAATCGAAGTGGACTTCGCGGCGAACCAGGCGACGGATGTCGCGGCCCTGGCCGATCACGGGGTCGTCGCGTCGTATTCCTCCACCTCGGACAAGCGCCCCGTGCTCGACTACTACGGCTTTGCTCTGAAGGGCGCGAGCGTGCGTTTCATCCAGGGGGCGAAGTTGACGCCCGCCCAGCGCGACGCGGCGGCGCTGGTCGTCGGCGCTCTTGCCGCGCGCGGCCGCCTGCGCCCGGACGTGCCGGCGCGCTTTCCCCTCGCGGAAATCGCGGCGGCCCACGAGGCTGTCGAGGCGGGCGCCTCCGGCAACGTCGTCGTGCTGATCGGGGATGACGCATGACCGCCGGCTTCTCCGGGCTCGACGGCGACCGTGCGGGGCCGGCGGGATCGCTGTCCGGGGCGCTCAAGCCGCCGGCGACGCCACCGCTGATGCGCGAACAGGCGTTCGAGACGGTGAAGGACGCGATCATCTCCGGCCGCATCCCACCAGGCGCGCGCCTGATCGAGCGGGAGATGTGCGCCGCGCTCGGCGTCAGCCGAACCATCGTCCGCGAGGTCGTGCGGCGGCTGGAAGCGGAGCGTCTCGTCCAGGTCGCGGCCCATCGCGGCCCCCGCGTGGCGGTGCTCAGCGCGAAGACGGCCCGCGAGATCTACGATCTGCGCTCCGAACTGGAATCGCTGCTCGTGCGCGACTTCGTCGTGAGGGCGGACGACGCCGCGGTGCGCGCCATGCGCGACCTGCACCGTGAGATCGCCGACGGGGCCGCGCGCGACGACGTCGAGGCCCTGGTCGTCATCATGCGCCGCTTCTACCGAGTGCTGACCGCCGGCGCCGGCAACGGCACCGTCGCCGACATCCTTGAGACGCTTCATGCGCGGATCAGTCGCCTGCGCGTGCTCTCGATGTCGGAGCCGGGCCGCGCGCTGCGCAGCGTCGGAGAGATCGGAGCGATCGTCGCCGCCATTGAGCGTCGCGACGCGGCGGCCGCCGAGGCCGCCACTCGCGCCTATGTCGGCGCTGCACGGGAATCCGCGCTCCGACGGATCACTGGAGCGCCGGCGAGCTAAAAGGCGGAGACGGGGGCGCTTGACGAGGACACCTCTTCTGGCAATTGGCGGACACCATGCGTCGATAGACATAGCGGCTCTGCTTCGAGAATCGATTCATCCGTTTTTCCCTTCCCAAGGTGGGCTCATTGTGGATAGGCGCGATGGCGGAACCCATCTCGGCAAAGAAATACCAAACGCTCGTAACGCTAATCGGCGTCGACCCCACGGCGATCGACAGCTCCCGGTTCCGGCCAGTCGCGGGACGGAGGGCCGGGGGCGGTAGGCTACCGTTCGCGAGGAGCTTTTCGACGCTGTTGCGCCGGGCGCAGGAAGTGACTACATTTCATCGCTGTGGTCACAGTCGTATGAGGCCCGCCTTGCTAGAGCGGTACACCCTTCGGGATGCGAAGGCGCGTCTCTCAGAGATCCTTGATCGCGCCGCTCAAGGCGGTGAGGTCGAGATCGTTCGCCACGGATCAAAGCCAGGTCGTTTCCGAATTCTTGCGGTCGAAGCCAAGGACGCTGTGCGCAGGCCCGGTTCTCTCAAGGGTCGGATCACCATCGGCGAGGACTTCGACGACGAGGACGTCTCGCTCACCGCAGCGTTCGAGGGCCGTGCTTGACCGACGCGCTTATCGACACTCAGGCCTTGCTTTGGTGGCTGACAGATGACCAGCGGTTGGGCGTGGCGGCCCGGCACATCATGGCGACACGCCCATTATCGGTCAGCGTCGGCTCTCTCTGGGAAATCGCGATCAAGGCTCAGATCGGAAAGCTCGACGCAGACGTGACAGAGGTGGCGCGGGCCGTCGACGCGCAAGGCATGAAGCGACTGATGATCAGCGACACCCATCTTGCAGCCTATCAGGCGCTGCCACGACGTTCGGATCACGGCGACCCGTTCGATCGGCTACTTGTCAGCCAAGCG
This sequence comes from Rubrimonas sp., assembly GCF_036788415.1. Classification (NCBI taxonomy): domain Bacteria; kingdom Pseudomonadati; phylum Pseudomonadota; class Alphaproteobacteria; order Rhodobacterales; family Paracoccaceae; genus Rubrimonas; species Rubrimonas sp. The sequence goes on from NZ_DAIQNN010000060.1 coordinate 20,299, forward strand.
CAAGTCGAAGGCATTCCGATCTTGACCTCCGACTCCAAGCTGGCGCCCTACGGCGTCTCGACAATCGACGCCCTGCAATAACTCCCGTTTCCGGCCGGTCGCGGATTCGATGGCTGGAGTCGATAGGTTGCCATTCGCGGTGTGTGCTGAGACTGCCGGCGCAGGCTCCCGTCTGCGGTCATCAGGCGGCCCAGTCGCGGGGACTTTAGGGTCAGGACCCATTAATTGGCTTGCCACGGTCTCGCCGGTTTGATTCAAGCTCCCGGTGTGACGGGGGCGAGATGAGCAACCTTTTCTGGCTGACGGAAGCGCAGATGACGCGTCTGCGGCCGTACTTTCCGAAGAGCCATGGCAGACCGCGCGTCGACGACCGGCGCGTGCTCAGCGGCAGATCGTGTCCCACGGCGTGGTGTAGCTGACGGTGGCCAGCGTGATCTCCGGCG
>NZ_DAIQNN010000061.1:0-20570 GCF_036788415.1 Rubrimonas sp.
GCGCGCATGTTCACCTGGATCGAGGGGATGATGAGCTTCGGCATGCCGAGCGTCGCGTCGCGCGCGGTGCGCATGGCGACGAACTCCTCCTTGGTCTTGCCGGCGATGTGGATGTTGGTCGCCTTCTGCTCCGCGACGGTGGTCTCCCACTTGTAGTCGTCGCGGCCCGGCGCCTTGTAGTCGTGGCAGAGAAACAGCCGCGTCGCGTCGGGCAGGCTCAGCACTTTCTGGATCGAATCGTAGAGGGTCTCCGCCGAGCCGCCGGGGAAGTCGCAGCGCGCCGTGCCGTAATCGGGCATGAACAGCGTGTCGCCGACGAAGGCCGCGTCCTCGATCACGTAAGTCAGGCAGGCGGGCGTGTGGCCGGGCGTGTGCAGCACGAAGCCCTTGAGGCCGCCGATCTCGAATCGGTCCTGCTCGCGGAACAGCCGGTCGAACTGGCTGCCGTCGCGCTGGAACTCGGTGCCCGCGTTGAACACCTTGCCGAAGGTGTTCTGCACCACGGTGATCTGGTCGCCGATGCCGATCTTTCCGCCGACTTCGCGCTGGATGTAGGGCGCCGCCGAGAGGTGGTCGGCGTGGACATGCGTCTCGAGCAGCCATTCCACCTTCAGCCCGCGCTCGCGCACGAAGGCGATCACGGCGTCGGCGGAGGCCGTGCAGGTGCGCCCCGAAGCGGCGTCGTAGTCGAGCACGCTGTCGATCACCGCGCAGGCGTCGCTCGCGGGGTCCTTCACCACATAGGAGACGGTGTTGGTCGGCTCGTCGAAAAAGGCGGTGACGTCGGGGGACATGGAAACTCCTTCGGTCGGTTTCCGCTTTAGATGGCCGAGCGCGGCCGGATTAACAAGCCCCACCTGTGCTTTTGCGGCGCGGCGGAACGGCGCGCGCGCCCCTTGCGCCGGGCGGGCGGGGGTTATATTGACCGCAGCTTGATCCCGCATGGAAGCTGGAGCGTCGCATGGCCCGCGTCACGGTTGAAGATTGCGTCGACAAGGTCCCGAACCGGTTCGATCTGGTGATGCTCGCCGCCCATCGCGCGCGCGAGCTGTCGGCCGGGTCGCCGATCACCGTGGACCGCGACAACGACAAGAACCCCGTCGTCGCGCTGCGCGAGATCGCCGAGGAGACGATCCCGGTGGAAGACCTTCGCGAGCACGCCATCGAGAGCTATCAGCGCCAGATCGAAGTGGACGAGCCGGAGGAGGACCGCATGTCCCTCCTGATGAGCGCGCCCTCGGCCATGGCGCCCGAGCGCACCGCCCCCGACCGCCCCGCCGAGGACATCTCCGAGGAGCAGTTGCTGCGCGCGCTGCTCGCCGAGCAGGACGGCCGCTGAGGCGGCCTCAGCGCGGAAGGTCGATTTCGAGACGCGCGCCGCCCCAGCCATGCCGGCTGTCGCGCGCCTCGATCGTCACTCTGCGCACCGCGTCGGGGATGGCCACGCCCGTCGACGACCGCGTGAAGGGCTGCTCGTCGACATGCGGATGCAGCAACACGCGCTCGCCGAACACGGTTCCGTCCGGCCCGACGACGCGCCAGGCGTCGGCGTAGTGGTCCCACCCCTCGTCGGCATGGGCGACGGTCACGTCGAAGCGCCAGAGGTCGCCCTCCCGGGTCGCCCGCGCGTCGAGCACATCCGCCTGGCCGGCCATCGCGGCGCCCGCCGCCATCGCCATCGCCGCCGCCAATCCCGCGCTGCGCATGCCGCGTCCCCCATCCGACCTGCCGCGCGCAACGTGGTCCGGCGGGTCCCGTTCCGCAACCCCGTCTTGCCAAGCGGCGAGCGGCGCGCTTTGCTCGGAGGTCGGAGGGGATCGCGCGCATGATCCGGCAGTTCGAACTCGTCGAACGCGTCCGCGCCTACAATCCCGAAGCGGATGAGGCGCTGCTCAACCGCGCCTATGTCTATGGCGCCAAGGCCCACGCCACCCAGACGCGGGCGAGCGGCGAGCCCTATTTCGGCCATCCGCTCGAAGTCGCCGCGATCCTCACCGATCTGCGGCTCGACGACGCCACCATCGTCACGGCCCTGCTCCACGACACCATCGAGGACACCACCGCCACGCGCGAGGAGATCGAGAAGCTCTTCGGGGCGGAGATCGCGCAGCTCGTGGACGGGGTGACCAAGCTGACCCGGCTGGAGCTGACCTCCAAGGAGGCCGCGCAGGCCGAGAATTTCCGCAAGCTGCTGGTGGCGATGTCGCGGGACGTGCGGGTGCTGCTCGTCAAGCTCGCCGACCGCCTGCACAACATGCGCACGCTGAGCGCCCTGCGCGACGACAAGCGCCAGCGCATCGCGCGCGAGACCATGGACATCTACGCGCCGCTCGCGGGCCGGATGGGCATGCAGCGCATGCGCGAGGAGCTGGAGGACCTGTCCTTCGACGTGCTCAACGCCGAGGCGCGCACGTCGATCATGCGCCGCTTCATCAAGCTGCGCCAGGAGACCGGCGATCTGATCCCGCTGGTGACCCGCCAGATCGAGGAGGCGCTCTACGACGCCAAGACGCCCGCCATCGTGCAGGGGCGCGAGAAGCGGCCCTTCTCGATCTGGCGCAAGATGGAGGAGAAGGGCGTCGGCTTCTCGCAGCTCTCCGACATTTACGGTTTCCGGGTGATCGTGGACAGCGAGGAGGATTGCTATCGCGCGCTCGGCGCTGTGCATAGGCGCTGGCGCGTCGTGCCGGAGCGGATCAAGGACTACATCTCCGGGCCGAAATCGAACGGCTACCGCTCGCTGCACACCACTGTCTCGGGGCCGAACGCGATGCGTGTGGAAATCCAGATCCGCACGCGGGAGATGCACGAGGTCGCCGAGCAGGGGGTGGCGGCGCATTGGGCCTATCGCGACGGCAAGCGGTCCCGCAATCCCTTCGCGGTCGACCCCTTCACCTGGCTGCGCGAGCTGGCCGAGAGGGTCGAGAAGGGCGACCCGCCGCAGGAGTTCCTCGAGCACGTCAAGCTCGACATGTTCTACGATCAGGTCTTCTGCTTCACCCCCAAGGGCGACGTGATCCCGCTGCCGCGCGGCGCGACGCCCATCGACTTCGCCTATGCGATCCACACGCGGATCGGCGACAGCTGCGTCGGCGCCAAGATCGACGGCCGCCGCGCGCCGCTCTGGACGCGGCTGCGCAACGGTCAGGCGGTCGAGATCATCCGCGCCGACGCGCAACGCCCTTCGCCGGTCTGGATGGACATGGCGGTGACCGGGCGGGCCCGCTCGGCGATCCGGCGCGCGCTGCGCGAGGACGCGCGCGACGAGAACATCCGGCTGGGGCGCGAAATCGTGCGTCAGGCCTTCGAGCGCCGCGGCAAGAGCGTGACCGACAAGGCGCTCGAGACGGCGGCGCGCAAGCTCGGGCGCGGCGGGCTCGACGATCTGCTGGAGGCGCTGGGCGCGGGCGACGTCTCGGGGCGGCGCGTGGTCGAGACGGTCTATCCGCCCGACCATGGCGGCGCGCCGGAGCCCCGCGTCGAGCCCGACGCGCCGACCGTGCGCGGCGTGCGCAAGGGCGTGTCGATGCGCTTCGGCGATTGCTGCCATCCGATCCCCGGCGACCGGATCGTCGGAATTCAGGAGCGCGGCGGCGTGACCGTGCACGCCATCGACTGCGCGCGGCTGGCCGAGCACGAGGACGCGCTCGACCGCTGGCTCGACCTGCGCTGGGACGAGGACGCCGACCAGTTCGCCACCCATGTCGCGCGCATCGAGCTGGTGCTGGCCAACGAGCCGGGGATGCTGGCGCGCATCTGCGCGCTGATCGCCGAGCAGCGCGCCAACATCGACTATCTGATGACCACCGAACGCAATTCCGACTTCATGCGGATGCTGGTCGATCTGGAGGTGCGCGACGTGAAGCATCTCAGCGGCATCGTCACCGTGCTGGAGGCGCAACCGATGGTGTCCACCGCGACCCGCAGCCGGGCGCGCGCCGCGGTTCTGGCGTCCGGGGCCTGAGGGCGCGGCTTTTGCGCACCACGCGCGGCGGCGCAGAGGCGCGCGCGGCTTGCCGGGGCGGCCTTGACTGGACCCTCAATTTCGGTCCCGCTATGTTTCGTCGCAGAGGGGGCGCGCCAGACGCCCCGCATGAGGCGACCAGCGATGCAGCAACCCGCGCGGTTCTCGGACCTGCCGGATTACGCCTTCACGCGCCTGCGCGCGCTGCTCGACCCTCATCCGCCGGGGGCCGAGCCGCTGGCCCTGTCGATCGGCGAGCCGACCCATGCGCCGCCGCAGGTCGCGCTCGACGCGCTCGCGGCCAATTCGCATCTCTACGGCAAGTATCCGCCCAACGAGGGCACGCCCGGCCTGCGCAGCGCCATCGCCGACTGGCTCGCCCGCCGCTACGGCCTGCGGCCCGACCGCGCGCACCCCGACCGGCACGTCCTGCCGCTCAACGGCACGCGGGAAGGTCTGTTCATGGCCTGCCTCGCCATGTGCCCCGAGCGCAAGGCCGGCGCCCGCCCCGCGGTGCTGATCCCGAACCCGTTCTACCAATGCTATGCGGCGGCGGCGCTCGCCGCGCAGGCCGAGCCGGTCTATGTCGCCGCCGACCCCGCGACCGGTCTGCCCGACTTCGCCGCCCTGCCCCCCGAGACGCTGGCGCGGACGGCGGTCGCCTATGTCTGCTCGCCCGCCAATCCGCAGGGCGCGGTCGCCTCGCGCGCCTGGTGGGCCGGGCTGATCCGGCTGGCCGAGGCGCATGATTTCGTCGTCTTCGCCGACGAATGTTATTCGGAGATCTGGCGCGACGCGCCCCCGCCCGGCGCGCTCGAAGTCGCGCAGGAGATCGGCGCCGATCCCGAGCGGGTGCTGGCCTTCCATTCGCTGTCCAAGCGCTCGAACCTCGCGGGTCTTCGCGCGGGCTTCTGCGCCGGCGGGCCCGAAACGGTTAAGGCGGCGCTGCGGCTGCGCTCCTATGGCGGCGCGCCCTCTCCCCTGCCGGCGCAGGCGGCGGCGGAGGCCGCGTGGCGAGACGAGGCGCATGTCGTCGCAAATCGCGCGCTCTACGCCGAGAAATACGCGATCGCCGACGAAGTTCTCGGCGGTATGAACGGCTATGCGTCGCCGCAAGCGGGGTTCTTTCTGTGGCTGAGAGTGGACGACGGCGAGGCGGCGGCGTTGGCGCTGTGGCGCGAGGCGGGCATCCGGACGTTGCCGGGGGCGTATCTGTCGCGCCCCGGGCGGCAGGGCGATCCGGGGCGGGACCGGCTGAGGGTGGCGCTGGTCGCGGCGCCGGACGCGCTGCGCAAGGGTCTGGGCGCGCTGCGCGCGGTGTTGAGCGGGGAGGGCGCGGGATGAGCAGCGACTGGACGCAAGGCGAGGCGCGGGCGCCGCTCGCGCCGCCGGCCCTTACCGCCTTCCTGCGCCGCCGCAGCGCGGAACTCGCGGGGCTGGGGATGATGGCGCTCGGGCTGTCGCTGGGCCTCGCTTTGGCCAGCTACGACCTGCGCGATCCGAGCTGGTTCGTCGCCACGCCCGACCCGGCGCGCAACTGGCTCGGCGCGGGCGGCGCGCTGGTCGCCGATCCTCTGATGCGCGCGCTCGGCCTCGCCGCCTGGGCCTTGCCTGCGCTCGGGTTGATCTGGGGCGCCCGCCTCGTCCTGCATCGCGGCGCCGAGCGGGTCTGGTCGCGGATGACGCTCGGGCTGCTCGCGACGCCGCTGCTTGCGACCTTCGCCGCCGCGCATGCGCCGTGGCCGTCCTGGCCGTTCGAGGCGGCGGGGCTGGGCGGGCTGTTCGGCGATCTGGCGCTGGCGCGGCTGCTGCAGGCGGCGCCCGGCGCGCCGCAGGGCGCGCTGCTCTGGGCGACGCTCGGCCTCGCGCCGCTGAGCCTGCTGGCCGCCGCGTTCGGCGCCGGGCTCGACCGCGGGGAGGCCGCCGCGCTTCTGCGCTTCCTCGGGCGCGGGCTGCGGCACGGGCTCGGGGCGTTCGGACGGCGGTCTGCGGCGCTCGGGCGCGCCGGCGGCGGCTGGGCCCTCGCAAAGCTGAGGGGGCCGCGCTCGGCCCGGATCGAGCCGCCGCGCGCGGTGGGCCGCGCCCGCCGCGAGCCGCGCCTGCGCGAAGAGGCCGCCGCGGCGCCCATTCCGCCGCGCGCGGCGCCGCCGCGCAAGCCCGCGAAGAAGAGCCGCCGGGCGCTCGACGAGGAGCAGCCGATGCTCGACCTCGACGGGCTGGGGGCGGGCGGCTACGACGCGCCGCCGCTCGCGCTGCTCGCCCCGCCCACGCCCGGCGCCGTCGCGCCGCTGTCGGCCGAAGCGCTCGACGAGAACGCGCGGATGCTCGAATCGGTGCTCGACGACTACGGCGTGCGCGGCGAGATCACAGGCGTGCGGCAGGGCCCGGTCGTCACCCTCTACGAGCTCGAACCCGCGCCGGGCACCAAGGCGAGCCGCGTGATCGGCCTGTCGGACGACATCGCGCGCAGCATGTGCGCCGTCGCCGCCCGCGTCTCGACCGTGCCGGGCCGCAACGTGATCGGCATCGAGCTGCCCAACCTCACCCGCGAGAAAGTCGTTTTGCGCGAGATGCTCGCGGCGCCCGCCTATGGCGACGCCTCGGCGCGGCTGGCGCTGGCGCTCGGCAAGGACATCGCCGGCGAGCCGGTGGTGGCCAACCTCGCGCGGATGCCGCATCTGCTGATCGCGGGCACCACCGGCTCGGGCAAGTCGGTGGCGATCAACACGATGATCCTGTCGCTCCTGTACCGCCTGCCGCCCGAGGAGTGCCGCCTCATCATGATCGATCCCAAGATGCTGGAGCTGTCCGTCTATGACGGCATCCCGCATCTTCTGTCGCCGGTCGTCACCGACCCCAAGAAGGCGGTGGTGGCGCTCAAATGGACGGTCGCCGAGATGGAGGACCGCTACCGCAAGATGTCCAAGCTCGGCGTGCGCAACATCGACGGCTACAACGCCCGCGTCCGCGAGGCGCTGGAGAACGACGAGCCCTTCACCCGCACCGTGCAGACCGGCTTTTGCGAGATCACCGGCGAGCCGACCTTCGAGACCGAGGAGTTCGAGCCCCAGCCGCTGCCCTACATCGTGGTGATCGTCGACGAGATGGCCGATCTGATGATGGTCGCCGGCAAGGAGATCGAGGCCTGCGTGCAGCGGCTGGCGCAGATGGCGCGCGCCTCGGGCATCCACATCATCATGGCGACCCAGCGGCCTTCGGTGGACGTGATCACCGGCACGATCAAGGCGAACTTCCCCACCCGCATCAGCTTCCAGGTCACCAGCAAGATCGACAGCCGCACCATCCTCGGCGAGCAGGGGGCGGAGCAGCTGCTGGGGCAGGGCGACATGCTCTACATGTCGGGGGGCGGGCGGATCACCCGCGTCCACGGGCCTTTCGTGTCGGACGAGGAAGTCGAGGAGGTGGTGCGCCACCTCAAGACGCTCGGCGCGCCCGACTACGTGCAGGCGGTCACCTCCGGCGGCGACGAGGACGACGGCCCGACCACGGTGGACGAACTGCTCGGCCTCGGCGGCGGCGAGGAGAGCGAGGAGCGGCTCTACGACCGCGCCGTGGCGATCGTGGCGCGCGACCGCAAATGCTCGACCTCCTACATCCAGCGCAAGCTGCAGATCGGCTACAACCGCGCGGCGCGGCTGGTGGAGGAGATGGAGGCGCAGGGCGTCGTCAGCCCCGCCAACCATGTCGGCAAGCGCGAAGTGCTGGTCGGCGAGGTGGAGTGAGCGCGGCGCCCGTCCCGCCCGCGATCCGGCGCGCGACCGAGGCCGATCTGCCGGCGCTCGAGGCGCTCGCCGAAGCCTTCGAGGCGCATCTGAACGCCATCGACCCCGCCAACCCAACGACCGTCCCGCCCGAGCGCCGGGCGGCGGTCCTGCGCTTCGCGCTCGGCCCCTGGCCCTGCCGGGCGGTGCTGCTGGCGGGCGCGGGCGACGCGCCGCTCGGCTTTCTCGCCTTTCAGGAAATCGTCTGGATGGACGACGGCGCGCCGGCGCTGTGGGTCTCCGACCTCTATGTCGCGCCCGACGCGCGGGGGCGCGGGGCTGGGGCGGCGCTCATGGCGGCGGCGCAAGCGGAGGCGCGCGCGCGCGGCGGCGCGCGCGTGGTCTTCACCGTCTGGCGCGAGAACGCGCCGGCGCGGGCCTTCTATGCGCGGCTCGGCGCGCGGGAGGTCGGGGACGAACTGCTGATGAGCCTCGGCGTCTGAACGACCGAGGCGCCGACCGGCCCTGCTTTACCGGGATGACCGTCACGCTTCCGGCGCCGCCATCCCCAGCTTCGCCTTCAGCCACTCCCGCGCGCTCTGAAAGACGACATACATCGCCGGAATGGCGAACACGCCGACCACGGTCGCGAGGATCATGCCGCCCGCCACCGAGGTGCCCACCGTCTGCCGCGTCACCATCGCGGCGCCCGTCGCCACCACCAGCGGAATGATGCCGGCGACGAAGGACAGGCCCGTCATCATCACGGCGCGGAAGCGCGCGCGCCCCGCCTCGATGGCGGCGTCGGTGATGCTCTGGCCCTCCTCGCGCCGGGCCTTGGCGAACTCGACGATCAGGATCGCGTTCTTGGTGACCAGCGCGATCAGGATCACGATGCCGATCTGGCCGTAGAGATCGAAGGCGAGCCCCGCGATCCACAGCGCCCCGAGCGCCCCCGCCACCCCGAAGGCGACGTAGAGCATCACCGGCACCGGGATCGTCCAGCTTTCATAGAGCGCGACGAGGAACAGATAGGCGAACAGGATCGAGAAGCCGAGGATGATCCCGGTCTGCCCCGCCGCCTGCCGCTCCTGCAGCGCCGTGCCGGTCCACTCGTAGTCGAAGCCGGGCGGCAGCGTGGCCTGCGCGACCTCCTCCATCGCGTCGAGCGCCGTGCCCGATGCGACGCCGTCGGCCGGTCCGCCGATGTAGCGCACGCTGCGGAAGTTGTTGTAGCGGCTGATCGACTGCGGCCCGAGCACTTCGCGCACCTGAGCGACGGCGCCGAAGGGCACCATCTCGCCGCGGTCGTTGCGCACATGCACGCGCTGCAGGTCCTCGATCGCGCCGCGGTCGGCCTGCCGCGCCTGCACGTTCACCTGCCAGGAGCGGCCGAACAGGTTGAAGTCGTTGACGTAGATCGCGCCGAACGTGCCCTGCAGCGCCTGGAACAGGTCGGTCACCCGCACGCCCAGCGTCTGCAGCCGCTCGCGGTCGATCTCGATGAACAGCTGCGGCGTGTCGGCGCTGAAAGTCGTGAAGGTCGGCCCGAGCCGCGGATCGGCGTTGGCCGCGAACATCAGCCCGCGCCCGACTTCGGCGAGGTCCGCCGGGTCGCGCCCTTCCAGATCGTTGAGCATGAACTCGAAGCCAGAACCCGTGCCGAGCCCGATGATCGGGGGCAGGTTGAAGGCGAAGATCTGCGCGTCGCGGAAGGCCGCGCCCTGCCGCATCGTCTCGGCGATGGCGACGAGCGCGCTCAGCCGCGGATCGCTCCGCTCCTCGAACGGCGCCATCGCCACGGCGACGAAGGCGCTGTTGGAGGAGACCTGCCGGTCGATGATGCTGAAGCCCGAGGCGCTGGCGGTGTTCACCACGCCCGGAAGCTGGCGCACCGTCTCCACGAACTCGGCGCGCGCGGCCTCGGTGCGGTTCACGGAGGCGCCGGCTGGCAGGCGCACTTCGATCAGGAAGGCCCCCTGATCCTCCTCGGGCAGGAAGCCGGTCGGCACCTTGCCGAACAGCCACCCGCTCGCCGCAAGCGCCGCGACCAGCAGCACCATTCCGAGCACCGCCTTGCGCGCCATGAACCCGGCCATCTTCACATAGCCGTCGCGCGTGTCGTCGATGCGGTTGGAGATCCACGCCATCACGCCCTTGCGCGGCCCCTCCTGTCGGCGCAGCAGCAGCGCGCAGAGCGCGGGGCTGAGCGTCAGCGCGTTGATCGAGGAGATCACGACCGACACCGACACGGTGACCGCGAATTGCTGGAACATCCGCCCCGTGATGCCGGGGATGAAGGCCACCGGCACGAACACCGACAGCAGCACCAGCGTCGTCGCGATCACCGGCCCGGTGATCTCGTTCATCGCCTTCTCGGTCGCCTGCGCGGGCGTGAGGTCGGGGTTTTCCTGCAAGTTCCGGTCGACGTTCTCGACCACCACGATCGCGTCGTCCACGACCGTGCCGAGCGCCAGCACCAGCGCGAGCAGGGTGATGGTGTTGAGGGTGAAGCCGAAGGCCAGCAGCAGCGCGAACGTCCCGATCAGCGAGACGGGGACGGCGGCGAGCGGCACCAGCGTCGCGCGCAGGCTGCCGAGGAAGATGAACACCACGATCATCACGAGGACGAAGGCCTGCACCAGCGTGATCTGGAGTTCGGCGATCGAGGCGTCGATGAACATCGTCAGGTCGTAGGTGACGTCGTAGGTCATCCCGCCGGGAAAGCGCGCCGACAGCTCCTCGAGCGTGCGCTCGACATCCTGCGCGATCGCCAGCGCGTTGGCCCCGGGCGCCTGATAGATGCCGATCACGACGCCCGGCTGGTCGTTGAACGTGCCGATCACGTCGGAGTTGCGCGCGCCGAGCTCGACGTCCGACACGTCGCCGACGCGCACGAAGGAGCCGTCGGGCAAAGCGCGGATCACCACGTCGCGGAATTCCTGCGCGTCCGTCAGGCGCCCTTGCGTGCGCATGGTGAGCTGCAGGACCGGGTCCTCGCTCATCGGCTGCGCGCCGACGCGCCCGATGGCCGCCTGCACGTTCTGCGCCCGCAGCGCCGCCACCACGTCCGCGGGCGTCACGCCGAGGCTCGTCATGCGGTCGGTGTCGAGATTGACCCGCATCGAGTAGTCGCGCGCGCCGAGCACCAGCACGTCGCCGACGCCCGCGATGCGCGACAGCGGATCGACGAGGTTGATGGTGGCGAAGTTCGAGATGAAGATGTCGTCGAATTCGCGGTTCTCGTCGAAGATCGAGACGAGCTGCAGCAGCGCGTTCGAGCTCTTGCGGGTGGTGACGCCGATGGCGCGCACTTCGGCCGGCACCTGACTTTCGGCCGCCGAGACGCGGTTCTGCACGTTCACCGTCGCGATGTCGGGGTCGGTTCCGACTTCGAAGGTCACCGTCAGCGAGTAGCTGCCGTCGGCGCCGCTCAGCGACTCCATGTAGATCATGTCGTCGACGCCGATCACCTGCTGCTCGATCGGCTGGGCGACGGTCTGCTCGACCACTTCGGCGTCGGCGCCGGGGAAGAAGGCCTGCACCCGCACCTGCGGCGGCAGGATCTCGGGGAACTGCGCCACCGGCAGGCCGTTGAGCGCGACGAGCCCGGCGATGGTGATGACGATGGAGATGACGGCGGCGAAGCGCGGCCGCGCGATGAACAGGCTGGAGATCATGAGGTCAGCCTTCCGGGGCGAGCGCGGGGTTCACCTGCGCGCCGGGGCGGACGCGGTTCAGGCCTTCGGTGATGACGAGTTCGCCTTCTTGCAGCCCCGCCGAGATCACCGCCTCGCGCGCGGTCGACCGCTCGACCGAGACGCGGCGCTGCTCGACGACGTTCTCGCCGGTCACCACCAGCACGAAGGAGCCGACCTGGTCGCGCTGCACGGCGCGGCGCGGCACGGTCAGCACGATCTGCGGCGCGTCGGTGACGAGGCTCACCCCCACCAGCGCGCCGTCGAGCAGCGCGCCGTCGGGATTGTCGAACACCGCGCGCACCCGCACCGTGTCGGTGCCGCTCGCGACCGCCGCGTCGGTGAAGTCGATGACGCCGGGATGCGGATGCGTCGCCCCGTTGGGCAGGACCAGCTCAACCGCGATGCTCTCGCGCGCGGCGCCGGCGGCGCGCTGGTCGAGCAGGATCGCCGTCGGCACCGGGAACTCCGCGCGCATCGGGTCGAGGCGGGTGAGCGTCGTCAGCGGCGGCGATTGCGGCGTGACGAATGCGCCCACGTCCTGCGTCGTAAGCCCGACGACCCCGTCGAAGGGCGCGACGATCTCGGTGTAGGAAAGCTCCAGCCTGGCGCGGTCGAGCGTGGCGCGCAGCCGCGCGATCTCGCCGTCGGCGCGGCCGAGATTGGCCGTCGCGATGTCGAGCTGCTGCTGTGCGACCGAGCCGCGGTCGACCAGCGTCGCCTGCCGGTCGCGCTCGATCACCGCGAGCTGGCGCTGCGACTCGGCGGCCTGGATCAGCCCTTCGATCTCGGCCACGGCGGCGCGGTAGGCCTCGCTCTCGATGCGGTAGAGCACGTCGCCCGCGGCGACCCGCGCGCCTTCGACGAAGGCGATCTCCTCGATGAAGCCCGCGACCCGCGCGCGGACGTCCACGCGCTGCGCGGCGACCAGACGGCCGCGGAAGCTCGCCGTCTCGCGCACGTCGCCCATCTGCGCCGGCGCCACCGTCACCACGGGAACCGGCGCCCCCTGCGCGTGAGCGCCGCCGCCCGGCGCGAGGCTCGCCGCCAGCCCCGCCGCGGCGATCGCCGCCCCCGCCGCAATTCCCCGCGCGCGCTTCAATCTCATCAATCGCTCCCGTTCGTCGAATCGACGCCGCCGCGGGCGCAGCATTGCTGCAAATGCGCGCGTCCCACAACCGACAGCGCGCCAGCGGGACTCGACGCGACGTCGGGGGTCGGATACCGCTCCGCCCGCGCCGCCGCGGCGCGCCACGCCGGAGTGAGAAACATGGCCGCGCACCGCCTCGATCTCCGGGTCTATTACGAGGACACCGACCTCGCCGGCATCGTCTATTACGCCAACTACCTGAAGTTCCTCGAACGCGGGCGGACCGAGGCGCTGCGCGCGGTCGGCGTGGACCAGTCGGCGATGAAGGCCGGGGGCCTCGTCTTCGCCGTGACGCGGGTCGAGATCGACTATCGTCGCTCGGCGCGCTTCGACGATCTTCTGACCGTCGAGACCGCGCTGAGCCGTCTCGGCGGCGCGTCGGTGGAGATGGTCCAGCGCGTGCTGCGCGGCGACGAGACGCTGGCGCCGGCGCGCGTGCGGGTCGCCTGCATGACGCCGGAGGGCCGGCCCGCGCGGATGCCCGACCCGGTGCGCGCCGCGCTGGCGAGGCTCCCGGGGGCGTGAACCTCGGCCCTGCGCGCGCCGATTGACGCGCGCTCCGCGATCGCCGATTCTGGCGCCATAATAACGGCGCAAAACCGGCGCCATCATGCAGGCGACATGACGGGCGACGCAACGCGCGCGCAGCGCGTGCGATCGGCCGCGACGCGAGGCGGGCGGTATGGAAATCGAAGCGCTTGGCCTGGCGCAGGACGCGGGCCGAACCATCGACTTCTCGATGGTGGCGATGTTCACGCGATCGACCGTGATGGTCAAGGCCGTCACGATCTCGCTGATCCTCGCCTCCGTCTGGGGATGGGCGGTGATCGTCGACAAATGGCTGGCCTTCCGCCGCGCCCGGCGCGAGGCGGCGCTGTTCGAGGACGCGTTCTGGTCGGGCCAGCCGCTCGACGCGCTGTTCGACCGGATCGGGACCAAGCCGCGCTCGGCGATCGAGCGCGTCTTCGTCGCCGGCATGGCCGAATGGCGGCGCAGCTATGACGGGGCGGGCGCGCTGATCCCGGGCTCCGCCGCCCGCATCGAGCGCGCGCTCGACGTGGCGCTGGCGCGCGAGGGCGAGGCGCTGGGCTCGCGGCTGAGCGTGCTGGCGACCGTGGGCGCGGTGGCGCCTTTCGTCGGTCTGTTCGGCACGGTCTGGGGCATCATGACCGCCTTCGAGCGCATCTCCATCGAGCAGAACACCAACCTCGCCACCGTCGCGCCCGGCATCGCGGAAGCGCTGGTCACGACGGCCATCGGGCTGATCGCGGCGGTGCCGGCGGTGATCTTCTACAACGTCCTCAGCGCCGAGGCGCAGCGCGCGGGGGCCCGGCTCGAAGCCTTCGCCGACGAGTTCTCGGTGATCCTGTCGCGCCAGATGCAGCGGGGGACGCCATGAGCGGGGAGCTGATCGCGTCGCGGCGCGGGCGGCGGCGGCGCGCGGTGGCGCGTCCGATGGCCGAGATCAACGTCACGCCCTTCGTCGACGTGATGATGGTGCTGCTGGTGGTGTTCATGGTGGCGGCGCCGCTGCTGACCGTGGGCGTTCCCCTGCAACTGCCGCGCAGTTCCGCCTCGCCTTTGCCCGTCGTGCGCGAGGAGCCCCTGACGATCAATGTCGACGCCTCCGGGCAGGTTTACATCCAGAAGACGCCGACGCCCTTCGAGGAGCTGATCCCGCGCCTGCGCGCCATCGCCGCCGAGCGGACCGACGACCGGGTGTTCCTGCGCGCCGACGCGGCGCTCGACTACGGCCGGGTGGCGCAGGTGATGGGCGCGTTGAATGCGGGCGGGTTCCGCAGCATCGGTCTGGTGACCGATCCGGCGGCCTCCGGCGCGGACCGGCGCTGAGGGGCGCGCGATGGCGCCGGGGATGATCGTCTCGACTTCGCTGCACGCCGCGGCGATCGCGCTGGCGCTCTTCGGACCGGTGCTGTTTCCGCGCGGATCGGCGCGCGAGATGGCGGTGAGCGAGGTCGTGCTGATCCCGGGCGTCGAGTTCGACGCTGCGATCTCCTCGCCGCCCGACGCGCCCGAAGGCGGCTACGCGCCGCCGCCCGCGCCCGACGCGGCGCGCCCCGAGACCGCCCCTCCCGCCAGCCGCGCCGCCGCCGCGCCGCCCGCCGCGCCGCCCCCCGCCGCGCGCCCGACCGCGGCGGCGCCCGAATCGGCGCCGCGCGGCGACGCCCCCGACGCCGAGGCCCGGCTCGCCGCCCTCGCGCCCCCGCCCAGCGCGCCGCCGCCCCAGGCGCCGCCGCCTTCGACCCGCGCAGACCCCGCGCCGGCCCCCGCCCGCAGCGCGGCGCAGGCCCCGACGCCCGCCCCGGCCGCGCCCGAAGCCCCCGACGGCGACGCGCCGCCGCCGCCGCCGCCGGAGGCCGTCGAAGTCGCGCCTCCTTCGGCCGCCCGAACCGAGACCTCCGCGCCGCCGGTCGCCCCGCCGGAGCCCGCCGCGCCGCCCGCCGAGGCGCGGCCGCGTCAGGCGCCGCCTGCGCCGCCGCGCGCGCCGCAGCTCGAAGCGGCGCCGGCCCTCGCGCCCACGCCGCCGCGCGCCCGGCCCGCCGACGCGACGGCCCGCGCCGCGCGCGCGGCGCAGGCCGCCGCGGCGCCGGTCGAGCCCGCCCCCGAGCGGGACCGCGCGCCCGAACCTGAGACCGCGCCCTCGATGGCGGACGCCGTCGCCGAGGCGCTGGCGCAGGCCGAGCGGCAGGAGGCCGCCGCCTCCGCCTCCGCCGCGCCGCGCGCGGCGCCGACCCCGGGCGCGTCCGCCCGCCCGCCCTCGGGCTCGGTGATCGCAGGCCTGATCGCCGGCGTGCAGCGCCATTTCGCCCCTGTGCCCGGAACGCTCGACGCCGCCGCGACCCGCGTGCGCCTGCGCGTCACGCTGACCGAGGACGGGCGGATGAGCGGCCAGCCGGAACTGCTCGAACCGGCGGGCGCCCTCGACCGCCAGCACGCGGCGCTGCGCCGCTACGCCATCGCCGCGCTGGTGCGCGCCGACGAGGCGCGGGTCTTCGCGCCGCTCAACCGCGCCGCCTATGACGGCTGGCCGCATCTGATCGTCACGTTCACGCCGGAAGGGATGCGCATCCTATGACCGACACCGTCAGCCGTCGCACAGCCCTCGGGATGCTCGCCGCGACCGCCGCTGGAGCCGCCGCGCCGTTCGGCCCCGCGCGCGCGCAGCGCGCCTCGCCGCTCGAGATCACCATCGCCGGCGGACAGTTCCGCCCGATCCCGCTCGCGGTCCCCACGCTGTTCGGCGACGACGCGCGCGCGCAGGCGCAGGCCAGCGAGATCACCGAAGTCGCGACGGCGAATCTCGTCAATTCCGGCCTGTTCCGCCTCGTCCCGCGCGAGGCCCATGTCCAGTCGCTCGAGAGCATGGACCAGCCGCCCCGCTTCGCCGACTGGCGCGCCATCGGCGCCGAGGCGCTGCTGGTCGGGCGCGCCGCCTTCGAGCCGGACGGGCGGCTGAGCCTCGCCTTCCGCCTGTTCGACGCCGCCGCCGAAAGCCAGCTCGAGGGCAAGCGCTATTTCGTCGATCCCGCCGCCTGGCGGCGCGCCGCGCACAAGCTGTCGGACGCCGTCTATACGGCGCTGACCGGCGAGAGCGGCTATTTCGACAGCCGGATCGTCTTCGTCGACGAGAGCGGCGGCAAGGGCGACCGGGTCAAGCGGCTGGGGCTGATGGATCAGGACGGCGCCAATCCGCGTTATCTGACCGACGGGCGGCACATCGTGCTCACCCCGCGCTTCTCGCCGGTGGATCAGGAGCTGCTGTACATCAGCTACGAGACCGGCCAGCCGCAGGTCTTCATGATCAATCTCGACAGCGGCCAGCGCGAGGCGCTCGGCGGCTTCGGCGCGCAGATGAGCTTCGCGCCGCGCTTCTCGCCCGACGGGCGGCAGGTCGCCCTCTCGCTGGTCGAGGGCGGCGTCACCGACGTGTTCCTGATGGACCTCGCCACGCGGCGGATGCGCCGGCTGACCTCGGGGCCCGCCATCGACACCGCGCCCTCCTTCGCGCCGGACGGGTCGCGGATCGTCTTCGAGAGCGATCGCGGCGGCGGCTCGCAGATATATCTGATGGGCGCGCAGGGCGGGAGCGCCGAGCGGATCAGCTTCGGGCAGGGCCGCTACGGCACGCCCGTCTGGTCGCCGCGGGGCGATCTGATCGCCTTCACCCGGCAGGCCGGCGGGCGATTCGAAATCGGCGTGATGCGGCCCGACGGCTCGGGCGAGCGCATCCTCGATTCGAGCTATCACAGCGAGGGGCCGAGTTGGTCGCCCAACGGCCGCGTCCTCGCCTTCTTCCGCGAGACGCCGGGGCAGGGGGGCGGCGCGAGCCTCTTCAGCGTCGACGTGGCCGGGCTGAACCTGCGCCGCCTGCCGACGCCCCGCGCCGCCTCCGACCCCGCCTGGTCGCCGCTTCTGCCCTGAAGGTTCCGCCTGCCCGTTGCGCGCCGGGCGCGCGCGCGTCACCATCGTTCCGCCGCCAGCCATGAGGATGTCTCAGATGATCCGGCTCCCCCGCTTCGCCTTCGCCGCCGCCGCCGCTCTGCTGCTCGCCGCCTGCGCCACCGAACCCGATCTGGTCGATCAGACCGGCGGGGCGGGGTCGGGCGGCTTCGGCGCCGGCGGCCCCGGCCAGTTCGACCCCCGATCGGTCGAGTATTTCAACGTCACCGTGGGCGACCGCGTGTTCTTCGCCTTCGACAGCGCCGCGCTCGACCCCATGGCGCTCGACACGCTCACCCGGCAGGCCGCATGGCTGACGGAGAATCCGGGCGTGACCGTCACCATCGAAGGTCACGCCGACGAGCGCGGCACGCGCGACTACAACCTCGCCCTCGGCGCCCGCCGCGCGCAGGCGGCGCGCGACTTCCTGCTCGGCCAGGGGGTGCCGGCGACGCGGATGCGCACGGTCTCCTACGGCAAGGAGCGCCCGGTCGCGCTCGGCTCCGACGAGGGGAGCTGGGCGCAGAACCGTCGCGCGGTGACCGTCGTCGCCGGCGCGCCGACCAGCTGATGCGCGGCTTTCGCCTCCTCGCGCCGCTCTGGCTGTCGCTCGCGCTTGGCGCGGGCGCTCCGGCGCAGGCGCAGGCGCCGGGCTCGACCGCGCAGCTGCACATGCGCATCGACGCGCTCGAGACCGAGATCCGCCGGCTTACGGCGGAGCTCGAGCGGCTGGGCCACGCGCTGCGCCAGGCGGAGGCGGCGAACCGCGCGCGGTTCGACGATTTCGAGTTCCGCGTGACCGAGCTCGAAGGCGGCGACCCCACGGCGGCGCTGCGCGGCGACCCCGGCGACGCCCCGCCGCCGGCGGCGCCCCAGGGGGGAGGCGCTGCGCCGCAGACGGCGCCCGAGCGGGCGCCCGAACGCGCGGTCGGCGAGCCGCCGGCGGCGCTCGGCGTCCTGCGCGAGCCCGCGCCGCGCCCCGCCGGCGCAGGCGAGCAGGCCGATTTCGACGCGGCGATGCGCGATCTCGACGCGCTGGGTCTGGAGGCCGGCGGGCGCAGCGTCGACGATTTCCTCGCCCGTCATCCCCAGGGCGCGCTGGCGGGCCGCGCGCGGCTCGCGCTGGGCGGCGCCTACGCCGAGGAGGGCCGCTTCGCGGAGGCGACGCGCGAGCTCGTCGCGGGGCTGCGCGCCGACGGCGACGGGCCGTCCGGTCCGCCGACGCTGCTCCTGCTCGCCGAGACGCTGCATGCGCTCGGCCGCACCGCCGACGCCTGCGCCGCCTTCGCCGAGTTCGACGCCCGCTATCCCGACGCTCCGGCCGACGTCGCGGGCGAGGCGCGGCGCAGCGCGCAGCGGCTGGGGTGTCGCTAGAGGCGCGGGTCGGCGCGGCGCTCGACCGGCTGCATCCGGGCGGCGCGCTGGGCCTCGCCGTCTCGGGCGGGGGCGATTCGACGGCGCTCGCCGCGCTCGCCGCCGACTGGGCCGCCGCGCGCGGCGTGCGGCTGGCCGCGCTTTGCGTCGACCACGGATTGCGCCCCGAAAGCGCCGCCGAAGCCGAGACCGCGCGCCGCGCACTGGAGCGCCTCGGCGCGCCGGCGCAGGTCGCGCGCTGGGAGGGGTGGGACGGGCGCGGCAATCTTCAGGCCGAGGCCCGCGCCGCGCGGAGCCGCCTGATCGCCGACTGGGCGCGCGCCGAGGGTCTGGCCGCCGTCGCCACCGGCCACACGCGCGACGATCAGGCCGAGACCCTGCTGCTGAGGCTCGCCCGCGGCTCCGGCGTGGACGGCCTCGCCGCCATGGCCGAGCGCTCCGAGCGCGCCGGCGTCCTCTGGCTCCGCCCGCTGCTCGAAACCTCCCGCGCCGAGCTGCGCGATTGGCTGCGCGCGCGCGGTCTGAGCTGGGTTGAGGATCCCTCCAACGACGATCCGCGCTTCGACCGCGTGCGCGCCCGCCGCGCGCTGGCGGCCCTCGCGCCGCTGGGCCTGACGGCGGAGGGTCTCGCCGCGACCGCTGCGCGGATGCGCCGCGCGCGCGCGGCGCTCGACGTCCAGACCGCCGCGCTCGCCTCGCGGGCGGCGCTCGTCGGGCTGCTCGGCGAGGTCGCGCTCGACCGGCCGGCGCTCCTTTCGACGCCGGAGGAGATCGCGCTGCGCCTGCTCGCGGGAGCCGCGCGCGCGGCCTCGGGCGCGGAGCATCCGCCGCGCCTCTCGGGGCTGACCGGGCTGCTGGAGGCGGTCACGGCGCGCGAATCGGGAGGGCGCGCATTGCATGGCTGCGTGGTGCGCTGGACGCGCGCGCGCCTCCTCGTCGCGCGCGAACCCGCCGCGGCGGCGCGCGCTGCGGCGCCGGTCGGCGGGCTCTGGGACGGGCGTTTCGCAGTCGATCCGGACGGGGAGGGCGCGGTCGCCGCGCTCGGCGCCTCCGGCGAGGCGGCGCTGGCGGCGGCGCGGGCCTGCGGCGACTGGTCGCCGCCTGCGCATTGGCGCGCCGCGCCCCGAGCCGCCCGCCTCAGCGCCCCGGCCCTGTGGCGCGGGGCGACCTTGGCCGCCGCGCCGCTGGCCTGCTATGGTTCCGGCCTTGTCGCGCGGCGGGCCGCTCGCGTTGAATTGCCCGGGGCCGCGCTTATGTGCCTGTGACCGGTCGCGGCGTCGCCGCGGGTTGGCGGATGGGGAGAGAAATTCCGTGGGCAATGCGAGAAACTTCGCGTTCTGGGCCGTGGCGATCCTGCTTCTGGTCATGCTGTTCAACGTGTTCAGCGGCGGCGCGCCATCGGGCGGCGCGGGCCAGATGGCGTTCTCGGACTTTCTGACGCGGGTCGACAACAAGGAAGTCGCGGAAGTCCGCATCGACGGCGAGCGCCTCACCGGCCGCCTCGTCACAGGCGAGGGCTTCACCACCTATCAGCCCTCCGGCGCCGACATCATCCCTGAACTGCGCGCCGGCGACGTGCGCGTGACGGTGGAGCCGCAGACCGAGGGCGGGCTGCTGTCGACGCTGTCCTTCTGGCTGCCGATGCTGATCCTGTTCGGCGTGTGGATCTTCTTCCTCAACCGCATGCAGGGCGGCGGTCGCGGCGCGATGGGCTTCGGCAAGTCCAAGGCGAAGCTGCTGACCGAAAAGACCGGCCGCGTCACCTTCGACGAAGTCGCCGGCATCGACGAGGCCAAGGAGGAACTCGAGGAGATCGTCGAGTTCCTGCGCGACCCGCAGAAATTCTCGCGCCTCGGCGGCAAGATCCCCAAAGGCGCGCTGCTCGTCGGCCCCCCGGGCACCGGTAAGACCCTGCTCGCGCGCGCCATCGCGGGCGAGGCGGGCGTGCCCTTCTTCACCATCTCGGGCTCGGACTTCGTGGAGATGTTCGTCGGCGTCGGCGCCAGCCGCGTGCGCGACATGTTCGAGCAGGCCAAGAAGAACGCCCCCTGCATCGTGTTCATCGACGAGATCGACGCCGTCGGCCGCCATCGCGGCGCCGGCTATGGCGGCGGCAACGACGAGCGCGAGCAGACGCTCAACCAGCTTCTCGTCGAAATGGACGGCTTCGAGGCCAACGAAGGCGTGATCCTGATCGCCGC
>NZ_DAIQNN010000062.1:0-19063 GCF_036788415.1 Rubrimonas sp.
GGATGGTGTGCTCGTCCACCGTGTAGTGGTGGTACATGTTGAACTGCATCATCGCCACGACCCGGCCGAATTGCGGGATGAAGCGGCCGAGCAGCCCGCATTCGTTCATCCGGCGCAGCGCGCGTTCGGGGTCGCGCGAGCGGGCGAGCATCGTCAGGAAGATGGCATTGGCCTCGGGGTTCGCGCGCAGCGCGTCGTCCACAAGGTCGAGCTTCGCGGCGACCAGCCGCATCGCGGCGGGGTGGAGCAGCGCTTCGGTGCGCAGCCCTTCGGCGAACAGCCGCAGCAGGTTCACCGGGTCGCGGTCGAACAGCTCGGGATCGGCGACGTCGATGCGCCCGTCGCGCAGCCGGAATCCGGACGCAAGCCGCGTCGCGCCGCCGAAGCCGAGCGCGCGGCTGATCGCGCCGAAGCCGGGGCGGGTCTTCTTGTGGGTCTGCTCCAATGCGGCGCAGAACCACCGCGTGAGGTCGCCCACATCCTTGGCCGCGCGGAAATAGTCCTGCATGAAGCGCTCGACGCCGCGCCGCCCGCCCTCGTCGGCGTAGCCCATCCGCTCCGCCACTTCGACCTGCATGTCGAAGCTCAGCTGCTCCTGCGCCCGGCCCGCGATGTCGTGCAGATGGCACCGCACGGTCCACAGGAAGCGCTCGGCGGCCTCGAAGGTCGCGACCTCCGCCGGGGTGAACACGCCCTGCGCGACCAGCTCGCCGACGCTGTCGGCGTGATAGAGGTATTTCGCGATCCAGTAGAGGGTCTGGAGGTCGCGCAGCCCCCCCTTGCCCTCCTTGACGTTCGGCTCGACCAGATAGCGCGAGCCGCCGTTGCGGCTGTGGCGCAGGCGGCGCTCCTCGAGCTTGGCCTCGACATATTGCGGGCCGGTTTTCTCGAACAGCTCCTTCCAGAGCCTGCGGTCGAGTTCGGCGAGCTGCGCCGCGTCGCCCCAGAGGAAGCGCTTCTCAAGCAGCGTGGTGCGGATGGTGACGTCGTCGCGGGCGAGCCGAACGCATTCCTCGGGCGTGCGGACGGCCTGTCCGACTTTCAGCCGCAAATCCCAGAGCAGGTAGAGCGCCGTCTCGATCACGCTCTCGCCCCAGGCTGTCTGCTTCCACGGGCGCAGGAACAGCAGATCGACGTCGGAGAAGGGCGCCATCTCGGCGCGCCCGTAGCCGCCCACGGCGACGACGGTCAGCTTCTGGCCCGAAGTGAGATTGCCGTTGGGGTGGAGCGCATGGGCGGCGTCGAGCACGCAGCGCACGACCTCGTCGATCAGCGCCGACAGCGCGCGCGAGGCCGCGCGACCGTCGATCTCGCCGGCGCGCAGCCGCGCCGAGATCGCGGCCTTGCCGTCGGCGATGGCGCGGCGCAGGATCGGCGCGGCGGCGGCGCGGGCCTTCTCGGCGTCCGCCGCCGCGGCGACGGCGTCCAGAACCTTCGCCGGATCGAGCGGCGGCGCGCCGCGAGAGTGCGCGGTCGCATGGCCCGTGGCGGGTGCGCAGAGGTCCATCGCGCTCACGAGCCCGCGGCGAAGCGCGCCGAGGCCGGCGCGCGGAGCGCGAAGCCCTCCGCGGTCGCCTCGTAGATCGCGAGGGACCGGTCGACCAGACCGTCGCGCCCGAAGCGGAACGCGCCGGCGGCCCCCTCGAAGCCCTGCGGACGCTCCACGGCGTCGGGCGCGAAGGCCGCCCGCGCGCCGGAGGCGCGGGCGGAGCGGACCATCTCCGCCGCCGCCGCCGCCGCGTCATGGGCGAGCACGGCGAGGTCGGTCGGCGCGCGCCCGTTCGCGGCGCGGAAGCGAGCGGCGAAGGCCTGCTGGAGGCCCGCGTCTGGCGCGGCGAACCAGCCGCCGCGCAAGGCGGCCTCCTGCAAGGTGGCGTCGGTGCGCCAGCCTGAGAGGCCGAGGAAGCGCACGCGGCCCGGCGAGACGTCGTAATAGTTCAGGAAGGCGGCCACCAGCACGAGCCCCTGTCCGCGATCGACCAGCAGGACCGAGTCCGCGCCCGAGCCGAGGATCTCCGGCGCGCCGGTCCGCGTCGCCTCCTGCACGCCTTCGTTGGTGCGCCGATAGGGGACCGAGGCCACGAGCTGCGCGCCGCCGGTCCGCCGCGCGTCGCGCGCCGCCGCCTCGGCGACGTCGCCATATTGCTCGTCGGGGCGCACCAGCGCGACGCGGCCGACGCCGTTCTGCGCGGCGTAGGACATGATCCGCCAGACATCGTTCTCCGGCGCGAAGCCCATCGCATGCACGCCGCCGCCCGCCGCCCCGGAAAACGGCGTGAAGCTGAGCGCCTGCGTCCCCGTGGCCGCGAGGACGGGCCTGATCTCGATGGCCTCCTGCGCGTAGACCGGCCCGAGGATCAGCGCGGCGCCCTCGGCGACGGCCTGCTCGGCCATCGCGCGGGCGCGGGAGGGGTCGGCGGCGGTGTCGTAGACCCTCAGGTCCACCAGCCCCGGCGCATCCGCCAGCGCCAGCCGCGCCGCCGCCTCCATGTCGCGCGCCTGCGCCTGCTGGGCGGGTTCGGGGCCGCTGAGCGGCAGCAGCAGCGCGACAGGCGCGGGCTGCGTCGGGTCGGTCGTCCGCGCCGCGGTCGGCGCGGGAGCGCCGCCGGCGGGCGGGGCGGTGACTGGCCCCGAGGCGCAGGCGGCCAGCGCGAGCGCGGTCAGCGCGCCCAGAAAACGGGTGACGAAACCAATCGGCGCGCGCATCATGAACCTCTCGAACGACATTCGACATCGGCTGCGCGGCGGCGCGCGGCGGCGAGACAGTATGACCCCGACCTCCCGAAGTAAACGCGCAGCCGACGAGGGGCGCGCCGACGACCCGCCGCCGCTCGCGCCCGGCCTCCACCTCGTCGCCACCCCGATCGGCGCTGCGGGCGACGTGACGCTGCGCGCGCTCGACATTCTCGCCCGCGCCGACATCCTCGCCGCCGAGGACACCCGCCGCACCGGTCAGCTTCTGGCCGCGCACGGGATCGACCGGGGCGACAGGCGGATGGTGGCCTATCACGACCACAACGCGCCCGCCAAAGCGCCCTGGCTGATCGCGCAGCTGCGCGAGGGCGCGTCGGTGGCGCTGGTCTCCGACGCCGGCACGCCGCTCGTCGCCGATCCGGGCTGGCGGCTCGCGCGCATGGCGATCGACGCGGGCGTGCCGGTGCGCGCGGCGCCCGGCGCTTCGGCGCTGCTCGCGGCGCTGGCGGTGGCGGGGCTGCCGACCGACCGTTTCCTGTTCGCGGGCTTCCCGCCGGTGAAGACGGCCGAGCGCGCGCGCTGGCTGGACGAATTCGCCCGCGTCCCCGCCACCTTGGTCTTCTACGAAGCGCCGCACCGCCTGCCCGAGAGCGTCGCCGCGATGGCCGAGGCGTTCGGCGACCGTCCCGCCGCGATCTGCCGCGAGTTGACGAAGACGTATGAGGAGGTTCGCCGGGACGGGCTCGCCGGGCTTTCCGCGGCGCTGGCGGCGGAGGGGCCGCCGAAAGGCGAGATCGTCGTGGTGGTCGGCCCGCCCGCGGCGCGCGCCGCGGGCCAGGAGGAGATCGACGCGGCGCTGCGCGCGGCGCTGGGCGAGCACTCGGTCAAGGATGCGGCGGCGCTGGTGGCGCAGGCGCTCGGCGCGCCGCGCAAGGACATCTACCGCCGCGCGCTGGCGTTGGCGGGGGCGCGATGACGTCCGCCGAACGGCGCGGGCGCGCGGCCCATCTCGCCGGGCTCGCCGCCGAGGAGATCGCGGCGCGGCTCTATGCGGCGGAAGGCGGCGCGGTGCTGGCGCAGCGCTGGCGGCCTGACCGGGCGTCGGCGCGCGAAGGCGCGGGCGAGATCGACCTCGTGGTCGCGCTCGCGGGCGCGCTGGTGTTCGTGGAGGTGAAGGCCGGGCGCTCGGCGGCCTTGCGGCGCGACGCCATTTCGCCCCGGCAATGGGCGCGCTTGGAGGCGGCGGCGCAGGCGTATATGCTGGCGCATCAGACGGGCGCATGCCCGGTGCGCTTCGACGCGGTCTTCATCGGCCCCGACGGCGCGGCGCATCGGGTCGAGAACGCCCGCATCGGCGAGGCGTGGTGACATGAGCGGACATTTTCTCCCCCGCGCGGCTGCGGCCGCTTTGGCCCTGGCGCTGGCGGGCTGCGCGCCTGCTGCGATCGTCGGGCTCGGCGTCGGCGCCGGCGTCGCGCAGGAGCGCAGCACGCGCGATCAGATGACCGATTTCGAGATCGGCCTCAGCATCCAGAACGCGCTCGCCTCCGAGTCGGGCGCGCTGTTTCAGGCCGTCGATCTGGAAGTGGTGGAGGGGCGCGTGCTGTTGGCGGGCGCCGTGCCGCGGCCCGAGGACCGCATCCGCGCCGTCGAGATCGCCTGGGCGACGCCGTCCGTGGTCGAGGTCATCAACGAGCTGGAGGTGGCGGGGTCCGGCGGCATCTCGGGCTATGCGAACGACGCCTGGATCAGCACGCAGGTGCGCTCGCGTCTGCTCGGAACGCCGGGCGTCAACCCCCTGAACTTCAATGTGGATACGGTGAACGGCGTCGTGCATCTGCTGGGGCTCGCGCGCTCGCAGCAGGAGTTGCAGCGCGCCGCGCGGGCCGCCGCCGCCGTGCCCGGCGCGCGCCAGGTGGTCAGCCATGTCCTGCTGATCGACGACCCGCGCCGCAAGGCCCCCGCCGCCCGTCCCTCCGGCGCGACCCCGCCCGCTCCCGCATCGGCGGGCTGACGACCGCGCCTTTTCGCCCGCCTTATCGGAGCGCCCCATGGCTCTTTCCGTCGCCATCCAGATGGACCCCATCGAGCAGGTGGACATCGACAAGGACAGCACCTTCCGCCTCGCCGAGGAGGCGCAGGCGCGCGGCCATGCGCTGTTCGTCTACCACCCCTCCGACCTCGTCTGGCGCGAGGGGCGCGTGCTGGCGACGGGTCGCGACGCGACGGTGCGGCGCGTGCGCGGGGACCATGTCGCGCTCGGGCCGCGCCGTCAGGTGGACCTCTGGGAGTGGGACGCGGTGCTGCTGCGCCAGGACCCGCCTTTCGACATGGGCTACATCACGACCACCCACATCCTCGAGCGCATCCATCCGAAGACGCTCGTGGTCAACGACCCGTTCTGGGTGCGCAACTGCCCCGAAAAGCTGCTCGTGCTCGACTTCGCGCATCTCGGGCCGCCGACGATGATCGCGCGCGGGCTCGACGACATCCGCGCCTTCCGCGCCGAGCATGGCGACATGATCCTCAAGCCGCTCTACGGCAACGGCGGCGCGGGGGTGTTCCGGCTGCCGGAAAGCGACGCGAACCTCTCTGCGCTGCACGAACTGTTCATGGGCATCAACCGCGAGCCGCTGATCGCGCAGAAATTCCTTCCGGCGGTGTCGGAAGGCGACAAGCGGGTGATCCTCGTGGACGGCGAGGCGGTGGGCGCGATCAACCGCGTGCCGAAGAAGGGCGAGACGCGCTCCAACATGCACGCCGGCGGCGTCGCGGTGCAGACGCCGCTCACCGAGCGCGACCGCGAGATCTGCGCCGAGATCGGGCCCTTGTTGCGCGAGCGCGGGCTGATCTTCGTCGGCATCGACGTGATCGGCGGGAACCTCACCGAAATCAACGTCACCTCGCCGACCGGGATTCAGGAGCTGGAGCGCTTCGACGGGGTGAACGCGGCGGCGCTGATCTGGGACGCGGTCGAGGGCCGGATCGCGCGGGCGCGGGCGGCGTGAGGCGGCCCCCGTGTCGCTGCGGCTGCGCGCGCTCGCCCTCTATCTGAGGCTCGTCGAGAAACCCTATCTCGCGCGCGCGACCGACCCTGTGGAGGGGCGGGCGCGATTGGAGGCGACGGCGCGGCGCATCTTCCCCGACCCGCCGGGCGCTTCCTATGCGCGGGCGGAGATCGGCGGGGTGGGCGGGCTCTGGGCGCGCTGCGGCCCCGCCATCCCCGGCGCGGCGATACTCTATCTGCATGGCGGGGCCTTCATCATGGGCTCGGCCAACACGCACCGCCATCTCGGGGCGGCGCTGGCGCGCGAATCGGGCGTCGCCGCCTTCCTGCCGGATTACCGCCTCGCCCCCGAGCATCCCCACCCGGCTGCGCTGGAGGACGCGCTCGCCGCCTATCTCGGCTTGCTCGACGCGGGCTTCGCGCGGATCGCCGTCGCGGGCGACAGCGCCGGCGGCGGGCTGGGCTTCGCGATGGTCGGCGCGGCGCGGAAGGCCGGCGCGCCCGATCCGGCGTGCCTCGTCGGCTTCTCCCCATGGACCGACATGACGATGCGCGCGCCCGCCCTGCGCCGCAACGCGTGGGCGGACCCGATGCTGCCGGTGGCGCGCATGCCCGAAGTGATCGCCTGGCGCATGGGCGGCGGCGACCCGTTGGACCCCTCCGCCTCGCCGGCGCTCGCGCGCTTCGACCCCGCGCCGCCGCCCGCTTTAATTCAGGCCAGCCCGTCGGAAATCCTCGCCGACGACGCGCGCGCCATGGCGGAGGTCTTGCGCGCCTGCGGCGGGAGCGCGACGCTGGAATGGGAGCGGGGCGCCCCACACGCCTTTCAGGCGTTCTGCGGCTCGGTGCCCGAGGCGCGCGCGGCGGTCGCGCGCGCGGGGGCGTTCATCCGCGCCGGCCTGCGCGCGAGACCTGATGAAGAGACGGGAGACGCCGCATGACCGACGCCGAGATGACCGAAGCGCTGGCGCGGGTCTCGACCGCCACGCTCTCCACCGTCCTTCTGAAGAAGGGCGTCCGCAGCGCCTGGATGAAGGGGCCGAAGCCTCTCCTCGCGGACGGCCCGCGCGTCGCCGGTCGCGCCTTCACGCTGCGCTTCGTCCCCGCGCGCGAGGACCTCTCGACGCCTGCCGCCTGGGCCTCGCCCCGCTCGACCCGCGCCGCCATCGAAGCGGCCCCGCAGGGCGCCGTCATGGTGATCGACGCGATGGGGCTCGGGGCTGCGGGCGTGTTCGGCGACATCCTGTGCGAGCGGTTGGCGCGGCGCGGCCTCGCGGCGCTGGTGACCGACGGCCCGGTGCGCGACGTCGCGGGCGTCGAGGCGACCGGCCTGCCGGTCTGGTGCGCGGGCGCCGCCGCGCCGGCCTCGGTCGCCGCGCTGCATTTCGTCGGCTGGGGCGAGACGGTCGGCTGCGGCGGCGTCTGCGTCGAGCCGGGCGACTGGATCGTCGCCGACCGCGACGGCGCGCTGGTCGTCCCGAAGGCGATGGCGGCGGAGGTCGCCGCCGCCGCTGCCGAGCAGGAGGCCTTCGAGGAGTGGGCGCTCGCGCGCGTCCGCACCGGCGCGGCGCTTCCGGGCCTCTACCCGCCCGACGCGGCGACCCGCGCGGCCTATGAGGCGGAGCGAGGCTGACCCGCGGTCAGATCGGCCCGATCGCGGTTCCGCGCCGCGGCGTCAGCAGCCCGGCCGCCAGCCAGCCGCCGACGAAGCCGCCCAGATGCGCCTCCCACGCGACGCCGCCCCCGCCCGTCGCGCCGAAGCTGACCGACAGCAGCAGGTTGACCAGAACGATCCCTCCCATCGTGCTCCAGAACCGCTTTTTGGGAAGCTCGTGCGCACTGATATAGCGCCACTCCCAGCGCTTCATCGCGCCGAGAAAGCCGAACAGCGCGCCGGAACAGCCCACCATCGGCACGAAGGCGAGCCCGGTGTCCGCGATCAGCCCGAAGGCCAGCGCCCCGGCGGCGGCGGTCGCGAAGAAGATCGCGAGCATGCCGCCGGTTCCCACGGCGCGGCACATATGCGCGCCCAGCGCCAGAAAGACCGCCGTATTCATCGCCAGGTGCAGGAAGCCGCCATGCAGGAAGGCGTGGGTGAAGAAGGACAGGTAGAAGTTGATCGGCACGTTCTGGCCGGCGAGGAACGCCGCGAACCAGAGATCGAAGAAGGCGAAGCTGCGATAGGCCTCGAAGCGCAGCCCTTGCGGCGCGAGGCCGAGATCGGAGGCGGCGAGCAGCGCCTCGATCCCCACGAACAGCGCCGCCATCGTCCAGACGATCGCGGGAGCCCCGGCCTTCACGCGCGCCGCCTCGCGCGCGACGCGCGCGCTTGACCCGCTTTTGGGCGCGCCCGATAAGGCGCGCGCATCGAGCGAAGGGGTCTGGCATGGGTGAGACTGTGGGGCATGAGCGGCGCGTGTTCTCGGGCGTTCAGCCCACGGGGAACCTTCATCTGGGCAACTATCTCGGGGCGGTCAAACGCTTCGT
The DNA here is from genome assembly GCF_036788415.1 of Rubrimonas sp. NCBI lineage: Bacteria > Pseudomonadati > Pseudomonadota > Alphaproteobacteria > Rhodobacterales > Paracoccaceae > Rubrimonas > Rubrimonas sp. The sequence goes on from NZ_DAIQNN010000062.1 coordinate 8,189, forward strand.
CGAAATGCAGGAGCAGGACGTCCAGACCCTCTACTGCGTGGTCGATCTGCACGCAATCACCATGCCCTACGACCCGCGCGCCCTGCGCCACGCGACCCGGGAGCTGACGGCGGCCTTCCTCGCCTGCGGGCTCGACCCGGCGAAGTCGATCCTGTTCAACCAGAGCCAGGTGCCGGCGCACGCAGAATTGACATGGCTTTTCAACTGCGTGGCGCGGATCGGCTGGCTCAACCGGATGACCCAGTTCAAAGACAAGGCGGGCAAGAACCGCGAGGCGGCGAGCGTCGGCATCTACGCCTATCCGGTGCTGATGGCCGCCGACATCCTCGTCTACAAGGCGACGCATGTGCCGGTGGGCGAAGATCAGAAGCAGCATCTGGAACTCGCCCGCGACATCGCGTCCAAGTTCAACCTCGATTTCGGCGCGCCGGACTTCTTCCCGCTGCCCGAGCCGATGATCGAGGGGGCCGCGACCCGGGTGATGTCCTTGCGCGACGGGACCAAGAAGATGTCGAAATCCGACCCGTCCGACCTCAGCCGGATCAACCTCACCGACGACGCCGACGCCATCGCCCAGAAGATCCGCAAGGCCCAGACCGACCCCGAGCCGCTGCCCTCGGAAGAGGAGGGGCTTGAGGGGCGGCCGGGGGCTGCGAATCTCGTCGCGATCTATGCGGCGCTCGCCGACATGCCGAAGGCGGCGGTGCTGGCGGAATTCGGCGGCCAGCCCTTCTCGGCGTTCAAGCCGGCGCTGGCGGAACTGGCCGTCGCGAAGGTCGCGCCGATCGCCGGGCGGATGCGCGAACACCTCGCCGATCCCGCTCATATCGACGCCGTGCTCGCCGACGGCGCCGAGCGGGCCGAGGCGATCGCCGCGCCGGTCGCGCGCGACGCCTACGAGATCGCGGGGCTGCTGCGCACGCGCCGTTGACGGCGCCCCGGCGCGGGCGGGCGCGCGTCCGACGCCCTGCGCGCTCTTGCGACAGGGCGCCGCGGTTTGTTACCTGACGGCATGACACAGAGCGATTTCCTCGCGCCCCGGGAGGCGAACCACCAGCCGCTGACGCCGCTGGGCTGGCTCGCGCGCGCCGCCACGACTCATCCCGACCGCGTCGCCGTGATCTCGGGCGACGAGCGGATCTCCTATCGCGACTTCCACGCCCGCGCGCGCAGGCTGTGCTCTGCGCTGGGCGCCCATGGCGTGCGGCGCGGCGACGTGGTCGCGACGCTGCTGCTCAACACGCCGGCGCAACTGGAGGCGCATTTCGGCGTTCCGATGAGCGGGGCGGTGCTGAACACGCTCAACACGCGCCTCGACGCGGCGGGGATCGCCTTCATCCTCGACCATGGCGAGGCGAAGGCGCTGATCGTGGACGCGGAACTCGCGCCGCTCGCGCGCGAGGCGCTTGCGCTCTGCACGGCGAAGCCCTTCGTGGTGGAGTATGTCGACCCCTCGGCGCCGGCGCCGCGGGCGTTTCCCGACGCGCTCGACTACGAGGCGTTCCTCGCGCAGGGCGACCCGGATTGCGTCTGGGAGGGGCCGTCGGACGAGTGGGAGTCGATCTCGCTCAACTACACCTCGGGCACGACGGGTGACCCCAAGGGCGTGCTCTACCACCACCGGGGCGCGGCCTTGCTGGCGACGGGCAACGCGCTGCATGCGCAGTTGCATCAGGGCGCGGTCTATCTCTGGACCCTGCCGATGTTCCACTGCAACGGCTGGTGCTTCCCGTGGTCGATCACGCTGGTCGCAGGCACGCATGTCTGCCTGCGGCAAGTCCGCGCGAAGGTGATGTACGATGCCATCGCCGATCATGGCGTCACCCATTTGTGCGGCGCGCCGATCGTGATGGCGACGCTGCTCGGGGCCTCCGCCGACGAGAAGCGCGACTTCCCCCAACGCGTGCGCTTCAACACCGCCGCAGCGCCGCCGCCGGAAAAGGTGCTGGCGGGGATGGCCGCCGCCGGCTTCGACGTCACCCATCTCTACGGCCTGACCGAGACCTACGGACCCGCCGTGGTCAACGAATGGCGCGCGGAGTGGGAGGCGCTGGAGCCGGGCCCGCGCGCGGTCAAGAAGGCGCGGCAGGGGGTGCGCTACGCAGCCCTCGAATCGCTCGCCGTGCTCGACCCCGAGACGATGGCCCCCGTGCCGGCGGACGGCCAGACCATCGGCGAGGTGATGTTCCGCGGGAACGTCGTGATGAAGGGCTACCACCGCAACCCGGCGGCGACCGAGAAGGCCTTCGCGGGCGGCTGGTTCCATTCCGGCGATCTGGGCGTCACGCATCCCGACGGCTACATCCAGCTCAAGGACCGCGCCAAGGACATCATCATCTCGGGCGGCGAGAACATCTCCTCCATCGAGGTCGAGGACGTGCTCTACAAGCATCCCGCCGTGGCCTTCGCCGCGGTTGTGGCGAAACCCGACGAGAAATGGGGCGAGACGCCCTGCGCCTTCGTCGAGCTGCGCCCGGGCCATGACGCCACGGAAGCCGAGATCGTGGCGTGGTGCCGCGAGCATCTGGCGCATTACAAAGCCCCGCGTTCCGTGATCTTCTGCGAGGTGCCCAAGACCTCGACCGGCAAGATTCAGAAATTCGAATTGCGCAAGCGGGTTCAGGGCTGACGCGGAGGCGGCGCGCCCCCTCTTTCGAGGTCTGCGCCGGGAGGACGAGAGATGAGCGACAAGAACCAGGACTCGGTCGCCGAGTTCAACGAGAAGACGAAGAAGTACGGCACCGCCTATGCGGTGTTCGGCGAAGCGCTGGGCGGCGACTCGCTCAAGACCACTGTGAAGATCGTTCAATACGCGCTGGTCGCGGTCGCCGTGTTCGTCGTGCTGGCGGCGGTCTGGGCGCGGATCGCCGGCTGAGGGGGCGGTCGGGGCGGCGCGGCATTTTCCATGCTGCGGACGCGCATTCCTCGCGTTAGCTTGCGGCGACTCAGACGCCCGCACAGGACCGCCCCATGCATGATTTCAAGAAGATCCTGATCGCCAACCGCGGCGAGATCGCGATCCGCGTGATGCGCGCGGCCAACGAACTCGGCAAGCGCACGGTCGCGATCTACGCCGATCAGGACAAGCTTGCGCTGCACCGGTTCAAGGCGGACGAAGCCTACAAGATTGGCGAGGGGCTGGGGCCGGTCGCGGCCTATCTCGCCATCGACGAGGTTATCCGGGTCGCGCGCGAGAGCGGGGCCGACGCGATCCATCCCGGCTACGGGCTGCTGTCGGAGAACCCCGATTTCGTGGACGCCTGCACGGCGGCCGGGATCGCCTTCATCGGCCCCAAGGCCGCGACGATGCGGATGCTCGGCGACAAGGCGAGCGCGCGCAAGGCCGCCATCGCCGCGGGCGTGCCGGTGGTGCCCGCGACCGAAGTCCTGTCCGACGACATGGGCGAAGTGCGCCGCATGGCCGCCGAGATCGGCTATCCGCTGATGCTCAAGGCGAGCTGGGGCGGCGGCGGGCGGGGCATGCGGCCGATCCTGTCGGAGCAGGAACTCGAAGCCAAGGTGCGCGAGGGGCGGCGCGAGGCGGAAGCCGCCTTCGGCAATGGCGAGGGCTATCTGGAGAAGATGGTCCAGCGCGCCCGCCATGTGGAAGTGCAGATCCTCGGCGACCGGCACGGCAACATCGTCCATCTCTTCGAGCGCGACTGCACGGTGCAGCGGCGCAACCAGAAAGTCGTCGAGCGCGCGCCCGCCCCCTATCTCGACGAGGCCAAACGCGCGGAGATCTGCGAATACGGGCTGCGCATCGCGCGCCACGCCAATTACGAATGCGCGGGCACAGTCGAATTCCTGCAGGACGTGGACAGCGGCGCCTTCTACTTCATCGAGGTCAATCCGCGCGTGCAGGTCGAGCACACCGTCACCGAGGAAGTGACGGGGGTGGACATCGTGAAGGCGCAGATCCGCATCGCCGAAGGCGCGCGGATCGGCGACGTCGCCGACAGCGGCGTGCCGGCGCAGCACGAGCTGCGCCTCGACGGCCACGCAGTGCAGTGCCGCATCACCACCGAGGACCCGCTCAACAATTTCATCCCCGATTACGGGCGGATCACCGCGTATCGCGGCGCGACGGGCTTCGGCATAAGGCTCGACGGCGGCACGGCCTATTCGGGCGCCGTCATCACCCGCTATTACGATTCGCTTCTGGAGAAGGTGACGGCCTGGGCGCCGGCGCCGGAGGAGGCGGTGGCGCGGCTCGACCGGGCGCTGCGCGAATTCCGCATCCGCGGCGTCGCCACCAACCTCGCCTTCGTCGAGAACCTGATCGCGCAGCCCGCCTTCAAGGACGCGACCTACACCACGCGCTTCATCGACGAGACGCCGGCGCTTTTCACCTTCCGCCCCCGGCGCGACCGCGCGACGAAGATCCTGCGCTACATCGCCGACGTCACGGTGAACGGGCATCCCGAGACGGCCGGCCGCCCGCGCCCGCCCGCGACCGCCCATCCGCCGCGCCCGCCCAAACCCCGCCGCGAGACGCCGCCGGACGGCTGGAAGCAGCTGCTCGAAGAGAAAGGCCCCAAGGGCGTCGCCGAGGCGATGCTGGCCTCGCGCCGGCTGCTGCTGACCGACACGACGATGCGCGACGGCCACCAGTCGCTGCTCGCCACCCGCATGCGCTCGATCGACATGGTCAACGCAGCGCCCGTCTATGCGCGCAACCTGCCGGAGCTGTTCTCGGTGGAGTGCTGGGGCGGCGCGACCTTCGACGTGGCCTACCGCTTCCTGCAGGAATGCCCGTGGCAGCGGCTGCGCGACCTGCGCCGGCGGATGCCGAACATGCTGCTGCAGATGCTGCTGCGCTCGGCCAACGGCGTCGGCTACAGCAACTACCCCGACAATGTGGTGAAGCTCTTCACCCGGCAGGCGGCGCAGACCGGCGTCGACGTGTTCCGCGTCTTCGACGCGCTGAACTGGATGGAGAACATGCGCGTCGGCATCGACGCGGTGCTCGAGACCGACAAGATCTGCGAAGCGGCGATCTGCTACACCGGCGACATCGACGACCCGGACCGCGCGAAATATTCGCTGAGCTACTATGTGAAGCTCGCCAAGGAGCTGGAGGCCGCCGGCGCGCATGTGCTGGGGCTGAAGGACATGGCGGGGCTGCTGAAGCCGCTCGCCGCGCGCAGGCTGGTCGCCGCGCTGAAGGACGAGATCGGCATCCCGATCCATTTCCACACGCACGACACGTCGGGCATGTCGGCGGCTTCGGTGATCGCGGCGGCGGAGGCCGGGGTGGACGCGGCGGATGCGGCGATGGACGCGTTCTCGGGCATGACCTCGCAGCCCTGCTTCGGGGCCATCGTCGAGGCGCTGCGCGGGAGCGAGCGCGACACCGGTTTCGACCCGGCGGTGATCCGCGAGATCTCGACCTATTGGGAGCATGTGCGCGCGCAGTACATCGGCTTCGAGACCGACATGAAGGCGCCGGCCTCCGAAGTCTATCAGCACGAGATGCCGGGCGGGCAGTTCACCAACCTCAAGGCGCAGGCGCGCAGCCTCGGGCTGGAGGAGAAATGGCCGGAAGTCGCGAAGGCCTACGCCGAGGCGAACGCCATGTTCGGCGACATCGTCAAGGTCACGCCGTCCTCCAAGGTGGTGGGCGACATGGCGCTCATGATGGTGACGCAAGGGTTGAGCCGCGCCGATGTCGAGGACCCCGCGCGCGACATCGCCTTCCCGGAGTCGGTGGTGGGGATGATGCGCGGCGATCTCGGCCAGCCGCCGGGGGGCTGGCCCGAGGCGATCCAGAAGAAGGTGCTCAAGGGCGAGGCGCCGACGACCGACCGGCCCGGCGCGCGGCTGGCGCCGGTCGATCTGGAGGCGGTGCGCGCGCAGGTGAGCGCCGAACTCGAAGGCAAAGTCGTCGACGACGAGGACTTGGCCTCCTATCTGATGTATCCCAAAGTCTATCTCGATTACATGGGACGGCGGCGCGAGTTCGGCCCGGTCCGGCAATTGCCGACGCCGATCTTCTTCTACGGGATGGAGCAAGGGCAGGAGATTTCGGTCGATCTCGAACTCGGCAAGACGCTGGTGATCCGGCTGGCGGCCATCGGCGAAAGCCATGACGGCGAGATCAAGGTTTTCTTCGAACTGAACGGCGAGCCGCGCGCGATCCGGGCGCCGGACCGCCACGCCGGGCAGGGCAAGGCGACCCGACCCAAGGCCGAGCCGGGCAACCCGGCGCATGTCGCAGCGCCGCTGCCGGGGGTGATCGCCACGGTCGCCGTGTCGGACGGCGCGACGGTGAAGCCGGGGGACATGCTGCTCTCCATCGAGGCGATGAAGATGGAGACGGCGCTGCACGCCGACCGCGCGGGCGTTGTGAAGAGGGTGCACGCGCAGGCCGGCGCGCAGGTCGACGCCAAGGACCTGCTGGTCGAATACGAGGCGTGAGGCGGGTCACCCCGCGCCGCGCGTCTTGCGCAGGAGGCGTGCGGCAAGGCGCGGCGCCGGCTCGGAGGCGTCGCCGACCTCGATCATCGGGGCCGGCGCCGCGTCGAGCCGCTTGCGGTCCTGCCGCGCGCGCAGCGCGTAGCCTGCGGCGCCGCCGCCTGCGAAGGCCAGCGCCGCCAGCCCAAGCGTGACGAACTGGGTCAGCATCAGCGCGATGCCGAGCCCCGCCGCGCCGCCGGCGAGCAAGGTCGGGCCGACGCGGCTGAGGGCGCCGGGTTTGCTCGCCTTGAGAATTCGCTTTTCCGCCGCCTCCCGGTCGCGCAGCCGCTGCTGTTCGGCCTTGACCCGCAGCGCCTCGCGCTCGCGCGCGTGCTTCTCGCCGAGCTTCGCCTCGCCGAGGCGCTTCTGGGCGCTGGCGAGCGATCCGAACCAGAGCGCCGTCATCGCCCCGATGGCGAGCGCGAGGGCGGCGTAGAGCGGCCAGGTGGTTCGCCAGTCGCCGAGCAGGGCGACATAGGTGAGAAGCGCCGTGACGGCCTGCAGCAGGGCCACTCCGATCAGAAAGCGCATGGCCGCTCCCCTCGCGCGGGGAGCGCCGTCACTCCCCTTCGATCAGGAATATATGCAAGGCGACCGGCCCGTGCGCCCCCAGTTGCAGCGTCTGGCCGATATCGGCGGAGCGCGACGGCCCGGTCACCATGTTCAGCGTGCGGGGGTCGAGCCCGCGCGACCGCCACAGCGTCCAGAAATCCTCGAAGCCGCCGCACATGTCCGAGGCGCGGAGGACGACGAAATGCGTCTCGGACAGGAAAGTGAGGGTGACCGGATTCTCGGGGCCCGAAGCGAGGACCAGCGTGCCGGTCTCGGCGATCCCCGCCTGCGCGAGCGACAGGCCGGCGGGCTCCTCGATCCGGCCCGGACCCTGCGTCACCTCGACGCCGCCCCAGTCGAGCACGGCGAAGGCGGGCTCGGCGCCGCAGCGGATCGCCGCGGGCAGGTTGCGCGCGCGCAGCTCCGCGGCGAGCGCCGCGGGCAGGTCGGCCATGGCCGAAAGCCGCGAGACGGTCGCCGAGACGGCGGTCGCCTTGGCCTCGAAACGGTCGAGCCGCGCGGCGCCGGTCGTCTGCGCGATGGCGGGCGCGAGGCTCGGGGCGGGGCGGTCGGCGAGGCGCGCCCGGGCGGTCCCGGCGCGGGCGGGGTCGGCGGGGACGGCCTTGCGCAGCCGGTTGAGGATGGCCTCGCGCGCGCTCATGCCTTGCGCGCCTTCCATTGGGCGCTGAAGGTGGGGCCTTCGGGCGCGGGCAGGTCGCGATGGTCGGTCCAGCCGCCGGCGAGCGGCATCGATCCGAACCGGCCGCGCCGTCCGCCAATGGCCGCCATGATCTTCATCGCGATCCCGGTGGCGAAGCGGTACAGGGCGGGGCGCGTGGCGAAAATCGCCCAGAGGCCGATCCCGTAGCGCACCGGCGTCGGCGTGATCCGCTTCTCGAATTCGCGCTCGCGCCAGTGGCGCATCATGTTGGGGAGGGGGATTCGCATCGGGCACACCTCCTCGCAGCGCCCGCAGAAGCTCGACGCGTTGGGCAGCTGGCCGCCTTCCTCCACGCCGATCAGCGACGGCGTGAGGACCGCGCCCATCGGGCCGGGATAGACCCAGCCATAGGCGTGGCCGCCGATGCTCTGATAGACGGGGCAGTGGTTCATGCAGGCGCCGCAGCGGATGCAGCGCAGCATGTCCTGGAATTTCGAGCCGATCATGTTGGTCCGCCCGTTGTCGAGCAGGACGACATGGAACTCCTCCGGCCCGTCGGGGTCGCCGGGGCGGCGGGGGCCGCTGCTGTAGGTGTTGTAGACGCTCATCTCCTGCCCGGTGGCCGAGCGGCCCAGAAGGCGCAGGATCAGGCTCGAATCCTCCAGCGTCGGCACGATCTTCTCGATCGAGGCGAGGACGATGTGCACGCGCGGCAGGCTCTGCGACAGGTCGCCATTGCCCTCGTTGGTGACGATGACGCTCTGCCCGGTCTCGGCGATCAGCATGTTGGCGCCGGTGATCCCGACTTCGGCTTCGAAATATTTTCGCCGCAGCACGCTGCGCGCCTCGGCGACCATGCTGGAGATCTCGGACAGGTCGCGGTCCACGGGCAGATGCGCGTGGGTCTTGCGAAACAGCGCGTCGACTTCGGGCACCGTCACATGGACGGCGGGGGCGATGATGTGGCTGGGCGTCTCGCCGCGCAGCTGGATGATGTATTCGCCCAGATCCGTCTCGACCGGGTCGATGCCGGCGGCGGCGAGCGCGTCGTTGACCCCGATCTCCTCGGACACCATCGACTTGCCCTTGTTCACGGTCTTCGCCCCCGCCTTGCGGCAGATGTCGAGGATGATCGCGTTGGCGTCCTCCGCGCCTTCGGCCCAGTGCACATGGCCGCCGCTCTCGATCACCTTCGCCTCATAGGCTTCGAGATATAGGTCGAGATGGGCGAGGACGTGGTCCTTCATGTCGCGAGCGGCGTCGCGCAGCGCGTCGAATTCGGGCAGCTCGGCCTTGGCCTTGGCGCGTTTGCCGACGAAGCCATGGCGCGTCGTGGTCATGGCGCGCTGCATGTTCGGATCGACCAGCGCCGCCTTGACGTTGGACTTGAAGAAGCGGGTCGTGGGTTCGTGCGCCGTCATGGCTTGCCCTCCGCGATGGCGGGCCCGTGGGCCATGTCGGCCAGCACTTCGACGACATGGCGCGCCTGGGCCGTGGAGCCCGTGCGCTTGAGCTTGCCGGCGATGTTCATCAGGCAGCCCATGTCGCCGGCGAGCACAAGTTCGGCGCCGGTGGCCGCGATGTCGGCGACCTTGTCGGAGGCCATGCGGTTGGAGATGTCGGGGTATTTCACGCAGAAGGTGCCCCCGAAGCCGCAGCAGACCTCCGATTCGGCGAGTTCCTTCAGCGTCAGCCCCTCGACCGACGCGAGCAGGGCGCGCGGTTGCGCCTTCACGCCCATATGGCGCAGGCTGGAGCAGCTGTCGTGATAGGTGGCGGTCCCGACATAGGAGGCGGGGACCGAGGTCACGCCCATGACGTCGGTCAGGAACGAGACGATCTCGTGCGTCCGCGCGCCGAGCGCCTGCGCGCGGGCGCGCCAGTCGGGCTCGTCGTCGAACATGTGCGGATAGTCCCTGGCGATGGTGCCGCCGCAGGACCCCGAGGGGACGACGACGTAATCGTAGCCCTCAAGCGCGGCGATGGTCTGCTTGGCGATCCGCTCGGCGGTGGCGCGGTCGCCGGAGTTCCAGGCGGGCTGGCCGCAGCAGGTCTGGCCATCGGGAACTTCGACATGGCAGCCGGCGTCTTCGAGCAACTTCACCGTCGCGAAGCCGACCGTCGGGCGGAACAGGTCGACGAGGCAGGTGACGAAGAGCGCGACGCGCGGCGGCGGCGTGGGGGCGATCTGCTCGGGCGGCATGCTGCTCCTCGGGTTTTCAGACAAAACCAGAGCTAGCAGCGCCCCTCATGGCGAACAACGCGCATCTCGTCGCGGGACTTTCGAGGGGGAAGGGGTGGAGCCGAGACGCAAAGCCGGCTCCGACGCAACTTGATCACGCGATCACCATATCAATAGACGGTGACGATTGTGCGACGCAACACAAAAAAGGCCCGCCGCGTGCGCTGCGGCGAGCCCTATGTTGCGTCTGCGCTACAGACCGGTCAGTAGCGGTAATGCTCGGGCTTGAACGGCCCCTGCGGCGTCACGCCGATATAGGCGGCCTGCTCCTCGCTGAGTTCGGTGAGCTTGACGCCGAGCTTCGCCAGATGCAGCCGGGCGACCTTCTCGTCGAGATGCTTGGGCAGGACATGCACCGCCTTCTCATACTGCTCGCCGCGCTGGAAGAGCTCGATCTGCGCAAGCACCTGATTGGTGAAGCTCGCGCTCATAACGAAGGAGGGGTGGCCGGTGGCGTTGCCGAGGTTGAGCAGGCGCCCCTCCGACAGCAGGATCATGCGCTTGCCGTCGGGGAACTCGATCATGTCCACCTGCGGCTTGATGTTGGTCCACTTCATGTTCTTCAGGGCGGCGACCTGAATCTCGTTGTCGAAATGGCCGATATTGCCGACGATGCACATGTCCTTGAAGGCGCGCATGTCGTCGAGGGTCACGACGTCCTTGTTCCCGGTCGTGGTGATGACGATGTCGGCGCGCGGCGCGGCGTCCTTCAACGTCACCACCTCGAAGCCGTCCATCGCCGCCTGCAGCGCGCAGATCGGATCGACTTCGGTGACCAGAACCCGCGCGCCCGCGCCGGCGAGCGAGGCCGCCGAGCCCTTCCCGACGTCGCCATAGCCGCAGACCACGGCGACCTTGCCGGCCATCATCACGTCGGTGCCGCGGCGGATGCCGTCGACCAGCGACTCCTTGCAGCCGTACTTGTTGTCGAATTTCGACTTGGTGACGCTGTCGTTGACGT
>NZ_DAIQNN010000063.1:0-18979 GCF_036788415.1 Rubrimonas sp.
TGGGCGTCGGAGCGCCGGTCGGCCTCTTTGCGAGGCGGCGGAGGTTCTGGGCGGCGGCGGCGAGGTGGACTTCGTCGCTTTCGCCGCAGGGGCCGCGCAGACGGAATCGTCTCAGGCCGAGGATGCGCTTGAGGTGGGCGAAGAGGATTTCGGCCTTCTTCCGCAGCCTGCGCGACTCGGCATGGGCCTCGGTCGTTGCGATGGCGCGAGCCATGTCGCGGGCGCCCTCGCAGATCGAGCGGCTGATCTTGCGCTCCGGCGTGTGCGGGCGGCATCGCGGCTTCAGGGGGCAGACGGCGCAGTCGCGGATGCCCGAGCGGTATCGGATGAAGTTGTCCTTGCCAACGACGCCGCGCGGCTTGGCGAAGTTCCGCCGCCGGGGCTTCGGGACCTCGCCGGCGGGACAGGTGTAGGTGTCGTTGCGGTGGTCGTAGGTGAAGTCGCTGCGCTCGAAGGTTCCGTCGCGGCGTGCGGACTTTTCGAAGACGGGGATGTGCGGCTCGATTCCCCGGTCCTCGACCACCCAGTTCAGCATCGGCGCCGCACTATAGGCGGTGTCGGCGATCAGCCGCTCGCCCTGCGCCACCTGCCGCGGTCCCAACATCGCCAGCGCCCTAAATCACCCCGCCTCAGCGATCGAATCAGGGCCTAACCCGCTCAGAAAACGGACTTTTTCAACAGAATCGCGCGGAAGCCGCCGACCGCTCTCGCTCACCGCGGTCGGGACGCCTTTTCGGCCACGCCCGACACGCCCTCGCGCCGCTCCAGCTCCGCCAGCACCTCCGCCAGCTCCACGCCCTGCGCCGCGAGCATCACCATCAGGTGGTAGAGCACGTCCGCGCTTTCGGCGATCAGACCCGCCCGGTCGCGGCGCGCGGCGGCGATGATCGCCTCCACCGCCTCCTCACCGAACTTTTCGGCGCATTTGTCCGGCCCTTTCGCCAGAAGCCCCGCCGTGTGCGAACTCGCGGGGTCGGCGTCGCGCCGCGCGGCGATGGTCGCGGCCAGCCGCTCCAGCACGCTCATGCGCCCATCCTCACCGGCACGCCTGCCGCGTCCATATGCGCCTTGGCCTCGGCGATGGAGTGCTCGCCGAAATGGAAGATCGAGGCCGCCAGCACCGCCGCCGCATGGCCCTCGAGCACCCCCTGCGCCAGATGGTCGAGCGTCCCCACCCCGCCCGAGGCGATCACAGGGATCGGCACCGCGTCCGCCACCGCCCGCGTCAAGGCGAGGTCGTAGCCCGAGCGCGCCCCGTCGCGGTCCATCGAGGTCAGCAAAATCTCGCCCGCCCCGAGCGCCGCGACCAGTTTCGCGAACTGCACCGCGTCGATCCCGGTCGGCGTCCGCCCGCCATGGGTGAAGATCTCCCACCTGCCCGGCCCGACCTGCTTGGCGTCGATCGCCACCACGACGCATTGCGATCCGAACTTCTCCGCCGCGCGCCGCACGAAATCGGGGTCGCGCACGGCGGCGGTGTTGACGCTCACCTTGTCGGCGCCCGCGAGCAGCAGGTTGCGGATGTCCTCGACCGTCCGCACGCCGCCGCCGATGGTCAGCGGCATGAAGCAACGCTCGGCGGTCCGCCGCGCGATGTCGAGGATCGTGCCGCGATTCTCGTGGCTTGCGGTGATGTCGAGGAAGCACAGCTCGTCGGCGCCCGCGCGGTCGTAGACCTCCGCCTGCTCCACCGGGTCGCCCGCGTCGCGCAGATCGACGAAGTTGACGCCCTTCACCACGCGCCCGTCCTTGACGTCGAGGCAGGGGATCACGCGCGCTTTCAACATCTCCTCACGCCCTCCGCACGAAGGCCGAGGCCACGCCCGCCCCGATCAGCGCCCCCGCCGCCGTGCGGTTGACGATCGTCAGCGCCCGCTCGCTGCGCAGCAGCGTCCGCGCCCGCCCGGCGAGCGCCGCATAGGCGAAGACGTTGAGGAAGGCGAGCGTCACGAAAGTCGCCTCGAAGATCGCCATCTGCACCCAGTAGTCGCGCGCAGGGTCGAAGAACTGCGGCAGGAACGCCACGAAGAACATGATGGTCTTGGGGTTGAGCGTCGTCACCAGCCAGGCATGCTTGAACATCGACCAGGCCGGCGCCGCGTTGCGCAGCGGCGTCGCCTCCAGCGCCCCGCCTTCGCGCCACAGCTTCACCCCCAGCCACACCAGATAGGCCGCGCCGCCGAGCTTGAGCGCCGTGAACGCCGTCGCCGAAGCCGCGAGCACCGCCCCCACCCCCAGCAGCGACAGCGTCATCGCCGTGAAATCGCCGAGCGCGACCCCGAACGCCATCGGCGCCGCCACCCGGAAGCCCCCGCCCATCGCGTAGGACACGATCAGCAGCACCGTCGGCCCCGGCATCACCAGCAGCACGGAGGAGGCGGCGACGAAGGCGAGCCATGTCTCCAGCGTCACGCCGCGCCCTCCAGCAGCGCGATCGCCTGCGCCAGATCGATCCGCCCGTCATAGAGCGCGCGCCCCGAGATCGCGCCGTCGAGCGCCGCGCCGCAATCGCGCAAGGCCCGCAGATCGTCGAGCGAACTCACGCCGCCCGAGGCGATCACCGGGATCGAGACGGCCCGCGCCAGCGCCGCCGTCGCCTCCACATTCGGCCCCTGCATCGCCCCGTCGCGCTCGATGTCGGTGTAGATCAGCGCCGCGACCCCCGCATCCTCGAAGCGCCGCGCGATGTCGAGCGCGGAGAGCTCGGTCGTCTCCGCCCAGCCCTCCACCGCGACGCGCCCGCCCCGCGCGTCGACCCCCACCGCCACCCGGCCGGGAAACGCCCGCGCCGCCGCGCGCACAAGCGCCGGGTCGCGCACCGCCACTGTCCCGAGGATCACCCGCGCGACGCCGCGCGCCAGCCACCCCTCGACGCCTCCCATGTCGCGCACGCCCCCGCCCAACTGCACGGGGACCGAGACGCGCGACAGGATCGCCTCCACCGCCGCGCCGTTGACGGGGCGGCCCGCGAAAGCGCCGTTGAGATCGACCAGATGCAGCCAGCGCGCCCCGGCCCGCGCAAAGGCCTCGGCCTGCCCGGCGGGGTCGTCGTTGAACACGGTCGCCGCATCCATCTCGCCGCGCAGCAGCCGCACGCAGGCGCCGTCCTTCAGGTCGATGGCGGGATAGAGGATCATGGTTTCCACCGCAGGAAATTCGCGATCAGCCGCAGCCCGGTCGCCTGGCTCTTCTCGGGGTGGAACTGCGTCCCCGCCAGATTGTCCCGCCCGACCGCCGCGACCACCGGCCCGCCATATTCCGCCGTCGCCAGCACATGCGCCGGATCGTCGGGGACGAAATGGAACGAGTGCACGAAATAGGCGTGATCGCCCGCCGCGATCCCCTCGAACAGCGGATGGCCCGAAGGCGCCAGCGCATTCCACCCCATATGCGGGATTTTCAGCGCCGGGTCCGAAGGCGTCAGCCGAACCACCTCGCCGCCGATCCAGCCGAAACCCGGGCAGTCGCCATGCTCGCGCCCGATCCGCGCCATCAGCTGCATGCCGACGCAGATGCCGAGGAACGGCGCGCCGCCCGCGATCACCCGCTCCTCCAGAACCTCGCGCAGCCCCGCCGCCTGCACGCCCGCCGCGCAATCGGCGAACGCCCCGACGCCCGGCAGCACCAGCCGATCCGCCTTGCGCGCGACGTCCGGATCGGCGGTCAGCGCAATCGGCCCGCCCGCGCCGGTCTCCGCGGCCATCCGCTCGAACGCCTTCTGCGCCGAGCGCAGATTGCCCGAGCCGTAATCGAGGATCGCCGTGCTCACGCCGCGCGCCCTTCGCCCATGAACCAAGCGAGCTCGGCCGTCTCGGAATCCTCCGCCGCGACGCCCCCCAGATCGCGCCAGCCCCGCAAACCCCGGTCGAGCCGCGCGAAGCTCGCCCCTTCGAAGCCGAGGATCAGCCGCACCGCCAGATCGAGCGCCGCCGCAGCCGCCGCCGCGCCCGCCATGCCCAGCGCCCAGGTGGCGCCGGCGACGCCCAGCAGCGCCAGCGCCAGCAGCCAGTGCCGCGCCCAGAGCGCCCAGAGCAGCGGGAACAGGAACGCCCCCCAGCGCCACCGGTCGTCGATCAGCAGCACCCGCTCGGGCGCCGCGCCATTGGCGAGATGCGCGGTGAAGACGCGCGTGCTCATGCGCTCAGCGTGCCCTTGGTCGAGGGCGGCGCGTTCGGCGCGCGCGGGTCGGGCTCGACCGCCTCGCGCAGCGCCCGCGCCACCGCCTTGAAGGCGCTTTCGGCGATGTGGTGGCTGTTGGCGCCCGCCAGCCCCTCCACATGCAGCGTCATCCCCGCATTCATCGCGAAGGCGGTGAAGAACTCGCGCACCAGCTCCGTGTCGAACGTCCCGATCTTCTGCGTCGGAAACGGCAGCGACCATACGAGGAAAGGCCGCCCCGACAGGTCGAGCGCCGCCCGCGTCAGCGCCTCGTCCATCGGCAGCAGGCACGATCCGTAGCGCCGGATCCCCGCCTTGTCGCCGAGCGCCTGCGCCAGCGCGCGCCCGAGCGAAATTCCCACATCCTCGACCGTGTGGTGGTCGTCGATGTGCAGATCGCCCGTCGCGCGCACCCGCATGTCGATCAGCGAATGCCGCGACAGCTGCGCGAGCATGTGGTCGAAGAAGCCGACGCCGGTCGCCAGCTCATGCGCGCCGCGCCCGTCGAGCGTCACCGCAACGGCGATCTTGGTCTCGGAGGTGTCGCGCCTCAGCTCCGCCTGTCGCATCCGGTCCTCCCGCCCCCGCCGCAGAGCGCCTTTCTAGGCGCGCCCCGCGGCGGCGCCAAGCGGCGCGCCGGGCCGGGCGGTCATGGCGGCGCCGCGTCAGCCGGCGGCGGTGGCCTTGCGCATCGCCCGCGCCAGCGCCGGGCGCGCCCGCATCCGCGCGAGATAGGCCCCGGCGGGGCCGTCCGGCAGGTCGAACTTCGCCGCCTCCGCCCAGCCCGCGCAATGGCCGAGCAGCAGGTCGGGCACGGTGAAGCCGTCGCCCGCGACGAACTCCCGCCCCTCGACCATCGCGCCGAGCCGCGCCATCGCCGCGTCGAACTCGGCCCGACAAGCGGCCTTGACTTCCGGAACGCGCAGCTCTTCGGGATGGATGAAGCTGTGCTTGGCCGCCGTCCACAGCGCGCCCTCGATCTCGTCGACGCAGAACTGGGTGACGGCGTCCTGCCGGGCGCGCTTGAGCGTGCCGGCGGGGTGGGTGAAGGCGGCGTGGCGGTCGGCGAGATAGGTGACGATTGCGACCGAGTCGGTCAGCGTCTCGCCATCCACGAGCAGCGACGGCACCTTGCCGCTGGGATTGGCCGCAAGCGCCTCCGCGCTGCGCGGCGCCGCGGGGACATGCGCGTAAGGCTGTTCGAGTTCCTCCAGCATCCACAGAACCCGCATCGCCCGGGTGCGCGGGCCGCCGATCACCGTGTACATCCGCGCGGTCTCCCTGTGCTGCGCCGCCGCCATCGCAACGACGGCGTCGCCGCCAGCTTCGCCGAAACCCGCGAAGCTGGCGACGGGGAAATGCGCGCCGCCTCGGACGCGCCGTCGCGCCCCTCAGATGGTCAGCGCGCCCGTCAGCGCCGCGTCGTAGCGGGCGGCGACTTTCGCCCAGTCGATCACGTCGAACCACGCGTCGAGATAGTCGCCGCGCTTGTTCTGGTATTTCAGATAGTAAGCGTGCTCCCACACGTCGACGCCCATCAACGCGCGCCCGCCCTCCATCAGCGGGGTGTCCTGATTGGGCCGCGCCGCGATCGCCAGCTTGCCCGCGCCGTCCACCGTCACGAAGGCCCAGCCCGAGCCGAACTGGCGCAGCCCCGCGCTCTTGAGGTCGGCCTTCATCTTCTCGACGCCGCCGAGGTCGCGGTCGATCGCCGCGAGCAGCGCCCCCTCCGGCGCGCCGCCCTGCGCGCCCCCTTGCGGCCCCATGATCTCCCAGAACATCGCATGGTTGGCGTGGCCGCCGCCATTGTTGCGCAGCGCGGTCCGCACGCCCTCCGGCGCTTCGCCGAGCTTGGCGAGCAGCTCGTGCAGCGGCATCGCAGCGAGGGCGGAATGGTCGGCCAGCGCCTTGTTGAGATTGGCGACATAGGCGGCGTGGTGGCGGTCGTGATGGATCGTCATCGTCAGCGCGTCGATGGCGGGCTCCAGCGCCTCGGGGGCGTAGGGCAGCGGCGGCAGCGCGTGCGGCCCGTCGGCCGCGCGCAGCCGCAGGGGCGCAGCGGCGAGGGTCAGCGCGGCGGCGCCGGCGCCGAGAAGCGTGCGGCGGGATAAAATGGTCATGGTCGGCTCCTGTGAGGGGTCGAGTCGGCGCCGGGAGATTTCACACCCCGCCGCCGTGAAGACATGAGCGCTGGCGGCGTCGCGCGCAAGCGCGCTATCGCGCGTCGCCTCCGATGAGCGCCGAGACCTCCGCCGCCGCCCGCCGCACGATCTGGCCCAGCTCGCCCACCGCCGAATCGGGCAGACGCGCCGCCGGCCCCGACACCGACAGCCCCGCCGCCGCCGCGCCGCCCGGCCCCCGCACCGCCGCCGCGACGCAGCGCATCCCCAGATGCCGCTCCTCGTCGTCGAGCGCCCAGCCGCGCGCCCGGATCGCCTCCAGCTCCGCCCGCAGCGCCTGCGGCGTCGTCAGCGTCCGCGGCGTGAACTCCGGCAGACCGCGCCGGATCAACAGCCGCTCGACCTCCTCCCAGGGCCGCGCCGCGAGCAGCGCCTTGCCCGCGCCCGAGGCGTGCATCGGCGCCCGCGCGCCGGGGCGAAAGAAGGCGCGGATCGGGTGGCTCGTCTCGATCTGGCTGACGAACACCACGTCGCCGCCGTCGGCGAGCGCCAGATTGGCGGTCTCGCCCGTCGCTTCGACCAGCCGGCGCATCGGCTCGCGCGCCGCGTCCACCACATCGGCGCGGGTCAGGAACACGCTGCCGATGCGATAGGCCTCGACGCCGATCCGCCACTCCTGCGTCGCCTCGTCGAACTCCACCAGCCCGTGCCGCTGCAAGGTCGCGAGCAGCCGGTGCGCCGAGGAGGCCGGCATCCCGACCCCGAGGGCGAGCTCCGTCAGCGTCGCCCGCTCGCGCCGCGCGAGCCCCGACAGCAGCGCGAGCCCCCGGTCGAGCGCCTGCACCGTCGGGGCCTGCGCCGTCCCGGCCTCCGCGCGCGGCCGCCCCCGCTTTCTGCCGCCGCCAGCCCCGATTCCGTCCGCCATCGCCGGGTCTCCCTTCGCGCCCCTCAGGCGCATATGGAATGGAAAATATTTCCAAAGCCGTTTTCGCACTGCGTCATTGGGAAAAATATGCTGTTTTATCCCAGATGGATAGCTCTTTTCTAGGCGAAATGGAATATTTTTCCAGAAAAATTGCGCGCCACGCCGCGCCGTGTATGATCCACTCAGTCTCAAAGCAACGCGCCACTCCCGGGGGGGAAATCCGATGTCCGACCAGAATCCGGTGTTCATTCCGGGCCCGACCAACATGCCCGACCGCCTGCGCCGCGCCATCGCGGTCGGCACGCTCGACCATCGCGCGCCCGATTTCGTGCATGTCTTCCGCCCGGTGCTCGACGATCTGCGCAAGGTGTTCAAGACGCAGGACGCCGAAACCTTCATCTTCCCCTCGACCGGCACCGGCGGCTGGGAGACGGCGGTGACCAACACGCTGTCGCCCGGCGACCGCGTGCTGGCCGCGCGCCACGGCATGTTCTCGCATCGCTGGATCGAGCTGTGCCGCCGCCATCATCTCGACATGCAGGTGATCGAGAGCGACTGGCACGAGGGCGCGCCGGTCGCCCGCATGGCCGAGGCGCTCGCCGCCGACAAGGCGCACGCGATCAAGGCCGTGCTCGCCACCCATAACGAGACCGCGACCGGCGTGACCTCCGACATCGCCGCGATCCGGGCGGCGCTCGACGCGGCGAAGCACCCCGCGATGCTGTTCGTGGACTGCGTGTCCTCGCTCGCCTCCATCGACTTCCGCTTCGACGAATGGGGGGTGGACGCCGCCGTCTCCGGCTCGCAGAAGGGCTTCATGCTGCCGACCGGCCTCGCCGTGCTCGCGATCAGCCGCAAGGCGATGGCGGCGGCCGAGACCGCCCGCTGCGCCCGCGCCTTCTTCGACCTGCGCGACATGAAGGCGGCCAACGACAAGGGCGGCTTCCCCTACACGCCGCCGACCCAGCTGATCTTCGGGATGCGCGCGAGCCTCGACATGCTGTTCGCCGAAGGCCTCGACAACGTCTTCGCCCGCCACCGCCGGATCGCCAGCGGCGTGCGCGCCGCGATCGACGCCTGGGGCCTGGAGATGGTCGCCCGCCGCCCCGAGCAGCGCTCCGACACCGTCACCGCGATCCTCGCCCCGCCGACGCTGAGCGCCGACACGCTGGTCTCGCACGCCTATTCGGCCTACGGTGTCAGCTTCGGCGTGGGCCTTGGCGAGATGGCGGGCAAGGCGTTCCGCATCGGCCATCTGGGCTCGCTGACCGACGTGATGGCGCTGTCGGGGATCGCCGCGATCGAGATGGCGATGGCGGATCTCGGCTGGCCGGTCCGCCTCGGCTCGGGCGTCGCCGCAGCGCAGGACTTCTATCGCAAGAACAACGGCCTCGCGCGCAAGCAGGCCGCCTGAGGAGCATGAGCATGGACGGGATCACCGACGCCGCCAAGGCCCCCGCGACCTATGAGGACGTGCTCGCCGCGCACGCCCGCATCAAGCCCTACATCCTGCGCACGCCGATCCTGACGTCGAGCTACTTCAACCAGCTCACCGGCGCGCAGCTCTTCTTCAAATGCGAGAACTTCCAGAAAGCCGGCGCCTTCAAGGTCCGCGGCGCCTGCAACGCCGTGTTCGGCCTGACGGACGAGCAGGCCGCGAAGGGCGTCGCCACCCACAGCTCGGGCAATCATGGCCTGTCGCTGTCCTATGCGGCGGGCCGTCGCGGCATCCCCTGCAAGGTCGTCGTGCCGCGCACCGCGCCCGAGGCGAAGAAGGCCGCGATGCGCGGCTATGGCGGCGAAGTGGTCGAATGCGAGCCCTCCACCTCGTCGCGCGAGGCGGTGTTCGCCGAAGTCGTGGCGCAAACCGGCGCCGAGTTCGTCCACCCCTACAACGACCCCCGCGTCATCGCCGGGCAGGGCACCTGCTCCAAGGAGATGATGGAGGATCTCGGCGGTCTCGACGCGGTGATCGCCCCCATCGGCGGCGGCGGCATGGTCTCGGGCACCTGCCTGACGCTCTCCGAGATCTCTCCGACCACCGAGATCTACGCCGCCGAGCCCGAAGCAGCCGACGACGCCTACCAGTCCTTCAAGTCCGGCCACATCGTCGCCTATGACGCGCCGGTCACCATCGCCGACGGGCTCAAGGTGCCGCTCAAGGAGAACACCTGGCATTTCGTCAGCCGCTACGTCACCGACGTGCTGCTCGCCTCCGAGGAGGAGATCGTCGCCGCGATGAAGCTGACCTGGGAGCGCATGAAGATCGTGATGGAGCCGTCCTGCGCGGTCCCCCTCGCCACGATCCTCAAGAACCCCGAGATCTTCCGCGGCAAGCGCGTCGGCGTCGTCGTCACCGGCGGCAACGTCGATCTCGACAAGCTGCCCTGGATGACGAAATGAGCCATGCGGCGCCGTGCGCTTCGAGTGGGATGCGAGGAAGGCGGCGGCGAACCTCGAAAAGCATGGCGTCGCCTTCGACGAGGTTGCGCGCTTCGAGTGGCGGACCGCCTTCACCCGACCCGACGACCGGGCCGAGTATGGCGAGCAGCGATGGGTTTCGGTCGGTCTGATCGGCGACCGGCTGCACAAGGTGGCGTACACATGGCGCGCGGGCGTCGTGCGGATTATCTCCTTGCACAAGGCCAATGCGCGAGACCGGAGGAAGTTCGATGAGCGAAGCTGACGCCTATCCCGAATGGACCGACGCCCAATGGGCCGAAGCGCGCAAGGGCGCGCCTTGGCTCTGGGGCGGCGAGGCGGCCAGCGACCTCCTCCGCGACGCCATCGCCGATCTCGAAGCGGCGCCGCCGCGCGACGCGGACGCCCTCGCCAAGCTCCGCGCAGCCCTCGCCGCCCTCGAACCCGCCGCAGCAGAGTAATCGTCAGCCCACCAGCTTCCCGGCCCCAGCGCCGGCCAACGACCCAGGGAGAGAGAAACCATGAACGCCCCCGCCAAGTTCGACGCCTACGAAGTCGGCTACGACATCCCCGCCGTCCCGGGCATGGACGAGAAGGACATCCAGACCCCCTGCCTGATCGTCGATCTCGACGCGTTCGAGCGGAACGTGAAGAAGATGGGCGACTGGTGCAAGGCGCACGGCGTGCGCCACCGCGTCCACGGCAAGATGCACAAATCCGTCGACGTCGCAAAAGTCCAGATGGAGCTCGGCGGCGCTGTCGGCGTCTGCTGCCAGAAGGTCTCCGAGGCCGAAGTCTTCGCGCGCGGCGGGATCAAGGACGTGCTGGTCTCCAACCAGGTCCGCGACCCCGCCAAGATCGACCGCCTCGCCCGGCTCCCCAAGCTCGGCGTCCGCGCGATCTGCTGCGTCGACGACCTCGCCAACGTCGCCGACCTGTCCGCGGCTGCGGTGAAGCACGGGACCACCATCGAGTGCCTCGTCGAGATCGACTGCGGCGCCGGCCGCTGCGGCGTCACCACCACTCCGGCGGTGGTCGAGATCGCCAAGGCCATCGAGGCCGCGCCCGGCCTCAAGTTCTCCGGCATCCAGGCCTATCAGGGCGCGATGCAGCACCTCGACAGCTATGACGAGCGCAAGGCCAAGATCGACATCGCGGTCGCGATGGTGAAGGACGCGGTCGATACGCTGAAGGCCGAGGGGATCGAGTGCGACATCGTCGGCGGCGGCGGCACCGGCTCCTACTATTTCGAAGGCAATTCGGGCGTCTACAACGAGCTGCAGTGCGGCTCCTACGCCTTCATGGACGCCGATTACGGCCGCATCCTCGACAAGGACGGCAAGCGCATCGATCAGGGCGAGTGGGAGAACGCGCTGTTCATCCTCACTTCCGTCATGTCCCACGCCAAGGCCGACAAGGCGATCTGCGACGCCGGCCTCAAGGCGCAGTCGGTCGACTCGGGCCTGCCGGTGATCTTCGGGCGCGACGACGTGAAGTATGTGAAGTGCTCCGACGAGCACGGCGTCATCATGGACGCCGAGGGCGTTCTGAAGGTCAACGACAAGCTGCGCCTCGTGCCCGGCCATTGCGACCCGACCTGCAACGTGCACGACTGGTATGTCGGCGTGCGCGGCGGCAAGGTCGAGACTGTCTGGCCGGTCAGCGCCCGCGGCAAGGCCTACTGAGCCGCTCCTCTCCCCGCGCGCCCGGCCCTCCGGGCGCGCCTCTCTCCCAGCTTCGTCCGCCATAAACCTGCGTCCGACGAAAGTCCGACGGATGTCCGACATTTGTCCGACGGATGTCCGACGGATGTCCGACGCAAATCCTACGCCCCGGAGCCCTTCCCATGTCCGACGCCGCCCTCGTGATCCTGACCGAAGACGACTGCCGCGCCCTTGTCGGCCGCGCCGACGCCTTCCGCGCCGTCGAGGACGTGTTCGCCGCCATGTCGCGCGGCGACGCCTACAATTTCCCGGTGATCCGCGAGGCCATCGGCCATGCCGACGCGCTCTACGGCTTCAAGTCCGGCTTCGACCGGGCGGGCATGGCGCTCGGCGTGAAATCGGGCGGCTACTGGCCCGGCAACATGGCCAAAGGCCTTACGAATCATCAGTCTACGGTCTTTCTCTTCGACCCCGACACGGGCCGCCTTCAGGCGCTCGTCGGCGGCAACCACCTGACCGCGCTGCGCACCGCCGCGGCTTCCGCGGTCTCCATCGCCCATCTCGCCCGCAAGGACGCGAAGGTTCTGGGCATGGTCGGCGCGGGCCATCAGGCGCAGTTCCAGCTTCGGGCGGCTGTGGAGCAGCGCGCTTTCGAAAAAGTTGTCGCCTGGAACTATCACCCCGACATGCTTCCCAAACTCGGCGAAGTCGCCGCCGAACTCGGCCTCCCCTTCGAGGCGGTCGACCGTGAAACCCTGGGCGCGCAGGCCGATGTGATCATCACCATCGCCTCCGCCAATTCGGCGCTGATGATGAAGGACTGGGTGAAGCCCGGCGTTCATCTCGCCTGCATGGGCACAGATACGAAAGGCAAGCAGGAAGTCGACCCGGCTCTTCTTGCCGCGGCGACCGTGTTCACCGACGAAGTCGCTCAGTCCGTCACCATCGGCGAGGCCCAGCACGCCGTCGCCGCCGGCCTGATCGCCGAGTCAGCCATCACCCCCATCGGCGATGTGATCACGGGCGAGCACAAAGGCCGCACTTCGGAGGACGAGATCACCCTCTTCGACGGCACCGGCGTCGGCCTTCAGGACCTCGCCATCGCCAAGGCCGCACTGAGGCTGGCCGAGGAAGCCGGCAAGGGAACCCGCGTAACCCTCTGATTCGGTTTCACAATGCGGCGTGGGTTCGCCCGCGCCGCAAGCATCGTCAGGCCGCCCGCACCAGCTTGTCATAGGCGCCGACCATCTCCCTCGCCAGGGCGCCGACTTCGAAAGTGAAGCTTCCGATCTCGGCCACCGGCGTCACTTCCGCCGCCGTCCCGGTCAGGAAGCACTGCTCGAAGCCCTCCATCTCCGCCGGCTCGATATGCCGCTCGACCACCTCGATCTGCCGCTCGCGCAGCAGGCCGATCACCGTCTGACGCGTCAGCCCGTTGAGGAAGCAGTCCGGCTGCGGCGTGTGGACTTTCCCGTCCTTGACGAAGAACACGTTGGCGCCCGTCGCCTCTGCGACATAGCCCCTGTAATCCATCATCAGCGCGTCCGAATAACCCTTGGCTTCCGCCTCGTGCTTGGAGAGTGTGCAGATCATGTAGAGCCCCGCCGCCTTGGCCGAGCAGGGAATCGTCTCGGGGCTCGGCCGCTTCCATTTGGCGATGTCGAGCCGCGCGCCCTTCATCTTGGCGTCGCCGTAATAGGCGCCCCAGTTCCATGCGGCGATGGCGCAATGGATCGTGTTGAGTTGGCCCGACACGCCCATCTGCTCCGATCCGCGCCATGCGACGGGCCGGATATAGGCGTCCGACAACCCGTTCTTCTCCATCACTTCGAGCTTGAGCCGGTCGAGATCGGCGACCGACCACGGAATCGTGAAGCCGAGCGCCCCCGCCGAGTAATGCAGCCGCTCGGAATGTTCACTGGACTTGAAGATCTTGCCCCCATAGGCCCGCTCGCCCTCGAACACCGACGAAGCGTAGTGGAGCGCGTGCGTGAGCACATGGACCTGCGCCTCGCGCCACGGAACGAACGCCCCGTCCATCCAGATCCATCCGTCCCGGTCGCTGTAGGAGGGCGTCGCGGCGCTCATCGTCATGTTCCTTTTCGCGCAGGCGCTGCCAGCGCCCGTTTTCCGTTTGTTGCCTCGGTTGCGCGCCAAGCGACAGGATATGTCGTCGACGCTTGCGTGGGGCGTAACATCGCGCTAAGGATGCGTCAATGCCGCTGACATAATTCGTGATGGACATGCCAGATTCCGGTTCGCCCGACGCCCCCGCCCGACGCGCTGCAGCGCCGCGCCTCGCCGCGCCGCGCGGCGAGCAACTGCTGTTTCTCACAGACGCGCAGCTGCGGCAGGGCATCGAGCTGATGTTCTTCGCCTATCGCGACTTCACCGCCGACCCCGACCGCATCCTCGAGGAATACGGCTACGGGCGGGCGCACCACCGGGCGCTGCACTTCATCAACCGCCGCCCCGGCCTGACCGTGCAGGCGCTGATCGACATCCTCGGCGTCACCAAGCAGTCGCTGAACCGCGTGCTGCGCCAGCTGATCGAGGACGGGCTGGTCGAGAGCCGGGTCGGCCCCTCCGACCGCCGCCAGCGCCTGCTGAGCCTCACCGAAGCCGGCGCGGCGCTCGAAGGCCGGCTGTCGGAGACCCAGCGCGCCCGCGTCCGCCGCGCCTATCGCGAGGCGGGCCCGGAGGCGGTGGCGGGGTTCCGCCGCGTGCTCGAGCGCATGATCGAGCCCGCCCAGCGCGAGGCCGCGCTCGGCATGGTGGAGCGCCGCGAATGATCGACCCCGCCCCGGAACCCACCCCGGAACCCGCCTCCGGGCCCGCCCCGCATGTTCTGGTGATCGACGACGACGCCCGCATCCGGTCGCTGCTGACGCGCTACCTGTCGCGCAACGGCTTCCGCGCAACCGCCGCGCGCGACGCGTCCCACGCCCGCAAGCTGCTGGACGGGCTGGTCTTCGACTTGCTGATCGTCGACGTGATGATGCCCGGCGAGGACGGGCTGAGCCTGACGCGCAGCCTCAGCGGGCCGGGCCGCGCGCCGATCCTGATGCTGACCGCGCGCACCGAGACCGCCGACCGCATCGCTGGGCTCGAAAGCGGCGCCGACGACTACCTCCCCAAGCCGTTCGAGCCGCGCGAGCTGCTGCTGCGCGCGACCGCGATCCTGCGCCGCGCGGCGGCCGCCCCCGCCGCGCCCGCGCCCGAGCCGCCGCGCACCCTCAGCCTCGGGCCGGTGCGCTACGACATCGGGCGGGGCGAGTTGTGGCGCGGCGCGGAGCCGGTGCGGCTGACCGGCACGGAAGCTTCGCTCCTGCGCGCCCTCGCGGCCTCCAGCCACGCGCCGGTCGACCGCCTGACGCTCGTGGGCGCGCTGAGCGGGGCCGACGGCCCGGCCAACGAGCGCGCCGTCGACGTCCAGATCACCCGCCTGCGCCGCAAGATCGAACCCGACCCCCGCGAGCCGCGCTACCTGCGCACCGTGCGCGGCGAAGGCTACATGCTGACGCCGGATTGAGGCGCGGCGCAGGGCCAATCCGCCACATCCCCTGCCGCCTTTCGCGCCATTGCGCGCGTCCGATGGGCGGGCCAATCTCCGCGCCATGACCACTGCGCTGATTTCGCATCCCGACTGCTACGAGCACGTCACGCCCGACGGCCACCCCGAATGCGTGGACCGTCTGCGCGCCGTCGACGCCGTTTTGTGCTCGGAGGAGTTCATGCATCTGCTGCGCGCGCCCGCCCCGCTGGCCGAGGACGCGCATCTGCTGCGATGCCACCCGCAGAGCCATCTCGACCGGCTCGCCGCGGCGATCCCGCAGGCCGGCGACCGCGCGCTCGACAGCGACACCTTCGTCTCGCCGCTCAGTCTGCGCGCGGCGCGGCGCGCGGCGGGGGCGAACGTGCTGGCGGTCGACATGGTGATGGCGGGCGAGGCGAACAACGCCTTCTGCGCCACGCGCCCGCCGGGCCACCACGCCGAGACGACCCGGGCCATGGGGTTCTGCCTGTTCAACAACGCCGCCGTCGGCGCGCTGCACGCGATCGAGCGCCACGGGCTGCACCGCGTCGCGATCATGGATTTCGACGTGCATCACGGCAACGGCACGCAGGAGATCTTCGAGCGCGACGGGCGGGTGTTCTACGCCTCGACGCATGAATGGCCGCTCTATCCGGGCACGGGCGCGGCGCATGAGCGGGGGGCCGGCAACATCCTCAACGTCCCGCTCGAGGGGATGTCGGGGCCGGACGCCTTCCGCGAGGCCTTCACCGGTCAGGTTCTGCCCGCGCTGCGCCGCTTCCGCCCCGAACTGATGTACATCTCGGCCGGCTTCGACGCCCATGCGCGCGACCCGCTCTCGACCATCCAGCTCTCGGAGCGCGATTTCGTCTGGGCGACGCATGCGCTGTGCGACGTCGCCGACGAGTTCGCCGGCGGGCGGGTCGTCTCGACGCTGGAGGGCGGATATGATCTGGAGGCGCTCGCGCGCTCGACGGCGGCGCATCTGCGGGTTCTGATGGAGCGGGCGGGATGAGCAAGGCGGAGGCCGAAGCCTCGAAGACCGTCGCGGCGGAGATCGCGGCGATGAGCTTCGAACAGGCGATGGCGGCGCTCGAGGAGATCGTCGACCGGCTGGAGAGCGGCGACGCGCCGCTCGAAGAGTCCATCGCGCTCTACGAGAAGGGGGCCGCGCTGAAGGCCCAGTGCGAGAAGCGCCTGCGCGACGCGGAGCTGCGCGTCGAGAAGATCGTGCAGGGCGAGGATGGCGGCGCGGCGGGGCTGGCCCCCTTTCCGACCGAGTGACGCGCCATGGCCGAGTTCCACGCAGCGCTGTCGGCGGCCGCCGCGCGCGCCGAGGCGGCGCTCGACGCGCTGCTGCCGCCCGACGGCCCCGACCCGCGGGGCAGGTTGGCCGCGGCGATGCGCCATGCCGCGCTCGGCGGCGGCAAGCGGCTGCGCGCCTTCCTGACCATCGAGACGGCGGCGCTGTTCGGCGCCGACCCGAAAGCGGCGGATCGCGCGGCGGCGGCGGTCGAGTGCCTGCACGCCTACAGCCTCGTCCATGACGACATGCCCTGCATGGACGACGACGATCTGCGCCGGGGCAAGCCGACTGTCCACATCGCCTGGGACGAGGCGACCGCGGTGCTGGCAGGCGACTGCCTCCAGACCCTCGCCTTCGAGATCCTCGTCCATCCCGACACCCATCCCGACCCCGCCATCCGCGCCGAACTCGCGCTCGCGCTCGCGCGCGCCTCGGGGATCGACGGCATGGTCGGAGGGCAGGCGCTCGACCTCGGGGCCGAGACCGCCGAGACGGCGCTGGGCGCCGAGGAGATCGCGGCGCTGCAACATCTCAAGACCGGCGCGCTGATCGGCTTCGCGGCGGAGGCCGGCGCGATCCTCGGCGGCGCTGCGGCGGATGCGCGCGACCGCCTGCGCGCCTACGCCTGCGACCTAGGCGCTGCGTTTCAAATCCGCGACGATCTGCTAGATGTCGAAGGCGACGCGGGCGCGGCCGGCAAGCGGCTGCGCAAGGACGCCGACGCCGGCAAGGCGACCTTCGTCACGGTTCTGGGCGCCGAAGGCGCGCGCGCGCGCGCGCAAGCGCTCGCTGACAGCGCCTGCGCGCGGCTCGAGCCCTATGGCGCGCGGGCCGCGGCGCTGGCCCAGGCCGCGCGCTACGCGGTGGACCGGCGCGCCTGAGCGCGCGTCGCGACGACGGAGAGAGACGTGAAGGACCTGACCGAGAAAAGCCCCGACCGCCCCGAGACGCCGCTGCTCGACGGGGTCAAATATCCCGCCGATCTCAAGCGCCTCTCCGACAGCCAGCTCAAGCGCCTCGCCGACGAGCTGCGCGCCGAGACGGTCGCCGCGGTTTCGGTCACCGGGGGCCATCTGGGCGCGGGGCTCGGCGTCGTCGAGATGACCGTCGCGATCCATGCGGTGTTCGACGCGCCGCGCGACAAGCTGATCTGGGATGTCGGCCACCAGTGCTATCCCCACAAGATCCTGACCGGGCGGCGCGAGCGCATCCGCACGCTGCGCATGGGCGACGGACTGTCGGGCTTCACCAAGCGCAAGGAGAGCGACTACGATCCGTTCGGCGCGGGCCACTCCTCGACGTCGATCTCGGCGGGGCTCGGCTTCGCGACGGCGCGCGATCTGGGTTGCGACGATGTCGGCGACGTCATCGCGGTGATCGGCGACGGGGCGATCTCGGCGGGCATGGCCTATGAGGCGATGAACAACGCGGGCGGCCAGCGCCGCCGCCTGATCGTCATCCTCAACGACAACGAGATGTCGATCGCCCCGCCGGTCGGCGCGATGTCGGAGTACCTCACCCGGCTGTGGAGCCTCGGCGCCGTGCAGGAATTGCGCGCCGCGACGAAGAAGGTCGGCGAGTTCCTGCCGCCGCCGCTGCGCGACGGCGCCAAGCGCGCGCGCGAGCTGGTCAAGGGCGCGACCATCGGCGGCACGCTGTTCGAGGAATTGGGCTTCCGCTATCTCGGCCCGATCGACGGCCACGACATGGGCCAGCTGCTCGCCGTGCTGCGCATGGTGAAGGCCAGCGCCGACGGGCCCGTGCTGATCCACGCGATCACCAAGAAGGGCAAGGGCTACGCCCCCGCCGAGGACGCCCCCGACAAGGGCCATGCGCGGGCGAAGTTCGACCTCGTCACCGGCGCGCAGAAGAAATCGCCCACCAACGCGCCCTCCTACACCAAGGTCTTCGCCGACAGCCTGATCCGCGAGGCGCAGGACGACGAGAAGATCGTCGCCGTGACCGCGGCGATGCCGGAGGGGACCGGGCTGAACTTCTTCGCCGACAGGTTCCCCAAGCGCTGTTTCGACGTGGGCATCGCCGAGCAGCATGCGGTGACCTTCTGCGCCGGGATGGCGGCGGGCGGGCTCAAGCCGTTCTGCGCGATCTACTCGACTTTCCTGCAGCGCGGCTACGATCAGGTCGTGCACGACGTGGCGATCCAGCGCCTGCCGGTGCGCTTCGCCATCGACCGCGCGGGGCTGGTCGGCGCCGACGGCGCGACCCATGCCGGGAGCTACGACGTCGGCTATCTCGCCAACCTGCCCGGCTTCGTGGTGATGGCCGCCGGCGACGAGGCGGAGCTCGTCCACATGGTGGCGACGGCGGCGGCGCTCGACGACCGCCCCTCCGCCTTCCGCTTCCCGCGCGGCGAGGGGATGGGGGTCGAGATGCCCGAGCGCGGCGTTCCGCTCGAGATCGGGCGCGGGCGGGTGCTGCGCGAGGGGAGCAAGATCGCGCTGCTCTCCTTCGGCGCGCGGTTGCAGGAAACTCTCAAGGCGGCCGACGAATTGGACGCGCGCGGCCTGTCCACGACCGTGGCCGATGCGCGCTTCGCCAAGCCGCTGGACCGCGACCTGATCCTGCGGCTCGCGCGCGAGCACGAGGCGCTGATCACCATCGAGGAAGGGGCGGTGGGCGGCTTCGGCTCCCATGTGCTGCAGCTTCTGGCGATGGAGGGGATGCTGGATGCGGGCCTGCGCGTGCGCCCGATGGTGTTCCCCGACATCTTCATCGATCAGGACAGCCCGGCGACGATGTACGAAGTCGCGGCGATGAACGCGCCGCAGATCGTCGCAATGGCGCTGTCGGCGCTGGGCGCGGAGGCGGAGCGGGCGGCGCGGGCGTGAG
>NZ_DAIQNN010000064.1:0-1486 GCF_036788415.1 Rubrimonas sp.
CGCTGGTGCGCCGGGATGCCTGACATCGGCTCGTTGAGCTACACCCCCAACTTCGGAAAGGTCCCCGCGGAGCGCGCGCCGGACATCGTCGGCGCCTCCCGAGAAACAACGCGCTTCCCGCGCCGCGTGCCGCAGCCATTGCTTGCACTGCGCTCGTCCCTCGGCAAAGGCGGGTGACTGGAGGGTGGGTGCGCACCGTCGCGAATACCCGGCCCGGGCGGCGATACCGACCGCGCGGCTCACTTGCGCCCAAACGCGGCCAGCAAAGATGCCGTCGCCACGGAGCATAACGTCGCGGCCGCCACGGCGACGAGCATGCCGGTCGCGTCAGCGGCGGCGGCCGCGACGGCGCAGAAGACCGCAAGGGCCAGCGTGCCCCGCGCCGCCGCGGCCAGAATCGCAGCGGCCGCCTCCGGCGCGCTGTCGCTGAGGACAGAGAAGGCGATGACGATCAGCCCGACGGGCAGGGCGAGCAGCGCCCCCGCGAGCCCCGCCCCGAGCAAGCCGGCCAGCGCGGTGACCGCCGCCACCAAGGCGCCCGCGGCCGCGGCCCGGAGCAACTCGCGCCCGCGTCGCCACGTTCCCCGCTTTCGCCCAACGGCCGGCGGCGCGAGGCGGGTCAGCAGGGCGTAGGCGGCCAGAAAGGCGATGCAGTTGGCGCCGAGCCCTTCGAGCGGCGCGACCGCCGCTATGGCCGCGGCCCAGGCCAGTAGCCCGCCCGCAACGGCGAGGGGCGGGGCGAGGCGTCGTCCCAGCGCCGCCGCGCAGCCGACGAAGGCGACGGTGGCCGCCATGGCGCCGAGACCCGCCTCGGCGGCGGCCGTGAAAAAGGCCACATCGCGCTCCAGCGCCAGCACGAGAAAGCCCGGGCCGATCACCACAGGCATCCCAACCGCGGCGGCGGCGATCCGCGGCCGGGCGAAGGCGACGAGCCAACCCATGCCAAGAACGAAGCCCGTCGTGGCCACGGCGCGCAGGGCGAGCGCCAGGAGCGGCGTCTCCGTCACGGGCCGGCGGCTCAGGCCGCCGCGGCGCCCGGCGCCTCGCGCAGCCAGCGCCCCCAGCCCGAGACGCCGGACAGATCGGCGCCTGCGAGGCGCAGGGCGGCCCATACCGTGGCGGAGGCGCTGTCGAACAGGGGCACGCCCAGTTCCGCCTCCACCGCCTCGGCCAGCGTCGCGCCGCGCATGTTGGTGCACATGACCACGATGGCCTCTGGCCGCGCGGCGGCGACCCGGCGGCAGGCCGCCATGACGTCAGGCTCCGCGATGTCGGCGAAGGCGTAGTTGTCGGCGACGCCGAAATGCGCCTCCGAGACCACCGTCCAGCCCTGCGCCGCATAGTTGGCGATGATCTTGCGCTGCACGTCCTCGGTGTAGGGCGTCACCAGCGCGAAGCGGCGGTTCGGCGTCGTCGCGATGAGCGCGTTGAGCGCCAGCACCGCGCTGCATGCCTTCGCGCCGGTGCGTTGCGCGATCGCCGCGCA
>NZ_DAIQNN010000064.1:1586-18638 GCF_036788415.1 Rubrimonas sp.
TCGCGCAGGGGAACCATGTTCGGCTCCGTCAGGTCGCAGACCACGATATCGGCCTTGGCGCCCGGCGCGAGCCGGCCGATGTCCTCGCGCCCCAGCAGCCGCGCGGCGCCGATCGTGGCGGCGTGGAACACGCGGGCGGTGGAGCAGGTGTGGCGCGGGCCTGCGGCCAGACGGGCGATGGTCTCGGCGGTCCGCATTTCCTCGATCATGTTCTGGGGGTGGGTGTCGGTCCCGATGGCGATGTTGACGCCCGCGTCCATGTAGGCGCCGAGGTGGTGCATCATGCTCGCGTCGCGGGCGAAGACGGTGGGGCAGTGCGCAACGCTTGCCCCGGTCTCGGCGAGAAGCGCTAGGTCGCGTCGCCGCGGCCAGTTGAGCCACGGGTGTTCATCGGTGAACACGGCGTGGCCGATGATCGTGCGCGGGCCGAGAAAGCCCAGTCCGTGCAGGTATTCGATGGGGGTCTTGTCATGGCGGCGCAGCATCCCGTTGAACTCCGGGTAGCTCTGGGCGCCGTGGGTATGCAGCGAGCGGCCCGTCCGGCGGGCGAGTTCCGCTGCGGCCACCAGCAGCTCCGGCGTGCAGGTGTCCACCTGCGCGGGCGTCACCAGCGCGGAGAGACGGCCGCAGGGATGCGCCTCGGCCTCGTCCATGACCGCCTGCGCCTCCTCGAAGGCGCTGGCCCCCATGTCGTCGGCCCAGTCGTACTTGATCTCGTGACCGGTGTCGGTCCACCAGCGCGCGGAGCGGAACATCGGTGCGGCCCAGACGCGCAGGCCGCTCTCGGCCAGCAGCGGCAGCCAGCCGCGATAGGCGTGGCTGAGGTCCACGATCGAAGTCGCGCCGCAGGCGGCCAGTTCCGCGAGGCCGTAGCGGGCGGAGGCGAGCTGCGCGGCGTGGTCCTGCAGGAAGCTCTGCCGGAAGTGCTGGCGCGAGCTGTAGAACAGGCGCGGGTTGCCGAACTCCTCGACGAAGCCGCGGAAGATGGGCGTCTGCGTCGGGTGGCAGTGGACGTCGATCAGGCCGGGGATCACGAGGCGGTCGGCGCCGTCGATCTCGTGCGCCACGGGCCCCTCGTGCCGCCCGCCGACCGTGACCAGACGGTCGCCGGCCCACGCGACGTCGCCGTTGCGGCGGTAGACGTGGGCGCCCGCCGCCGCGTCCCAGCCGACGATCCAGGCGGCGCGGCGGATGGCGGTGACAGGGCCGCTCAGAACAGGGTTCGGGGAAGCCACGTGACGAACTCCGGAAAGGCGGTCATGACGACCAGAAGCAGGCAGAAGCAGGCGAGGAACGGCAGGACGCCGCGCACCACGTCGCCGACGTCGCCGCGCCCGCGCACCGCCTGCACGACGTAGAGGTTCATGCCGACGGGCGGCGTGATCAGCGCGATCTCGCACATGATGACGAGGAAGATGCCGAACCACAGCGGATCGTAACCGATGGCGGCGACGACGGGGAACACAATGGGGATTGTCGCGATCATCATGGCGAGCGAGTCGAGAAAGCAGCCGAGCGCGACGTAGAACAGCACCAGCAGCACCACCATCTGCCACGGCGCGACGTTCACCGAGGCCATCGCGCGGGAGACCTGCCCCGGCACGCCGAGGATGCCGACGACGAAGTTGAGGTAGAACGCCGCGATCAGGATCAGCAGCGTGATCGCGGTGACGCGCACGGTGCTGAGCAGGCTGGCCTGGAGCATCGGCCAGCGCAGGTCGCCGTTGGCGGCCACGAGCCCCAGCGCAGCCGTCACGCCCAGACCCGCGGCTTCGGTCGGCGTGGCCCAGCCGCCATAGATGCTGCCCATGACGAGGGCGAAGATGAACAGCGGCGGCAGCAGGTCGCGAAGCCGGCGCAGGCGCTCGGCCATGGGGGCGGGCTCGGAGCGGCCGCTCATGGCGGGGTTCAGGAGGCTGGCGACCACGACCATGCCCATGAACAGCAGCGCGAGCAGCAGGCCGGGCAGGACGCCTGCAAGGAAAAGCTGGCCGATCGAGGTGTTGGTCAGCGCGCCGTAGATGATGAGGTTGATCGAGGGCGGGATCAGGATGCCGAGCGTCGCCCCGCTCGCGACCGTGCCCAGCACCCAGCGTTCGGCGTAGCCCTTGCCGCGGAAGGCCGGAAAGGCGACCGTGCCGATGGTGGCCGCTGTCGCCACCGAGGAGCCGGAGATCGAGGCGAACACGGTCGAGGCGGCGATGTTGGTGTGCAGCAGCCCGCCGGGCAATCGTCGCAACCAGTCGTCCAGCGCGACATACATCCGCTCCGTCACGCGGCCGCGCACGAGGATCTCGCCCATCAGGACGTAGAGCGGGATCGCCACCAGCAGGAAGTTGTTGAGCGTGCCCCACATCAGCGTGCCGAAGGGGCGGAACATGGCGTCGCCGAAAAACCACCAGGCCGCCAGCGCCGCGGTCAGGAACAGCGCCGTCGCGATCGGAAGGCCCAGCGCCAGCAGCGCGAGCATGGCGAGAAAGCCCCCGGCGATGGTCTCGATGCTGGCCAATGCTCAGGCCCTGCCGTCGGCGCGGTCGGTCGTGAAGGCCTCCAGTTCCTCCTCCACGCTCGCGCCGCCGTATTCGACGGAGATGCGCCCGGGCGCGGTGGCGAACAGCAGCGCGGCGCGCAGGGCGTGGACGACCGCGGCCAGCGCGAAATAGGCCAGTCCCGCCACCCACAGCCCCTGCGGGATCCAGAGGGGCGTCTGCAACGGCGTGTTGGCGCGGGACTGGAAGGTCAGCGTGTCGGCCAGCGTCAGCCAGCCGCGCCACGCCATGAACAGCACCATGCCGGCGAGCGCCCAGTAGGCCGCGACATGGGCGAGGCCCTGCGCGCCGGCCGGCAACCGGCGCACCAGCAGGTCGATGCGCGTGAAGGCGCGCTCGCACAGCACATGCGCCATGCCGAGCGAGCCCACCATCGCCAGCGCATAGCCGCCCAGCTCGTCGGTGCCCTGCACCGAGTAGCCGAACAGCTTGCGCGCCACGACGTCGAAGCCGATGAGCAGGGCGAGCGCGAGCACGCCGAGCCCGGCGACGAAGGCCAGCCCGGTCGCCCCGACCTCCAGTCCCTTGAGCGCTCCCCTGCCCATCGCGCCCTCAGTTGGTCGGAGCGGACATGCCGCGGACGGCGCCCACGGTGTCGTTCCAGACGCCGGCGCAGCCCGCATAGACCCGTTCGCAGCGCGTGGCCCAGTCGGTCAGGACCACCTCCTCGGCGATGGCGCGCAGCGTGTCGAAGTCGCTGTCGGCGAGCTCGACCAGCGTCAGGCCATAGGCGCCGTAGATCGGGCTGTCGCAGGCGCCGCCGGTGGTGCAGGACAGCGCCATGTCATTGGTGGTGGCCGCGAGCGCCCAAAGCGCGTCCTCCAGCGCCGCGAACTCGGCGGAGAGGTCCGTGCGCTGCTCATCGGTCAGGCCGCGCCACCAGGAGGCGTTGACGACATGCGCCTGCACGGAGCCGGAGACCGACAGCGGCAGCACATGGGTCGTGACCTCAGGCCACTTGCCGGTGTTGGCCGAGGTCGCCGACGTGATGCCGCAGCTCGCCACGCCGCGCTGGAGGGCGGGATAGACCTCCGGGAAGGCGAGCGTTACTGGGCTCGCGCCCAGCCGCTCCAGCATCGCCGACATGGAGGCGGTGAAGGAGCGGACCTTCTTGCCCTGCATGTCCGCCAGCGTGGCGATGGGCTCGGCGCAGAAGAAGATCTGGCCGCCGAAGGGCCACAGCGCCACGGGGATGACGTCGAAGCGCTCCTCCAGCCGGGCGGCGAAGACGGCGCGGTAGGCGTCCACCGACTCGCGCAGCGCGTCGACGTCGGTCGACACGCCGATCAGGTCGATCCCCTCCAGGAACGGGTCGTCGCTCGCGACGAGGCCGACCTGGATCGAGGCGACGTCGAACGCGCCGGAGCGGATCAGCCGCAGGCCGTCGGCCATGTTGATGCCCAGCGCCTGGAACTCGCTGCGGTCCACACGGAAGCCGGCCGCCCCGAGCGCCTCGATGGACGCGGCCTCGACCGGGTATTGCGAGCTGGCGGCCTGCGACTGGCTGAGCCAGCGCACGGGGGTCTGGGCCTGGACGGCGCCGGCGGCGAGCGTCAGCGCGAGGGCGGTTCGGAACAGGGCGGGCATTTGATCCTCCAGATTGTTCGGCGTGAGACAGCGCTGCGCTTCACGAAGCTGTCAATGTCGTGATGCGAGAAACGCCGCGGCGGGCGGACTTGCCCGATTTTACGGCCATGGGGCCGTGCGGCGCCGCGAGGGCGATCAAACCTGCGGGGCAGACGGGGCTTGCGACAGCTCGGGCGGTCATGCGGTCGGGCTGGTCGCGACGGCGACGGTGACGCCCGCGGCGTGTCAGGGAGGGGTGAAGATGGGGGCGCGTCGGTGACATCCTGCGGCGTTGTCCTGTCGCCTGCGTCAGCGTTAATCTTCCCGATGCGGTCGTGCGGGAGCCCGCATGTCCCCGCACGACGTCGCGCCCAGTCATCGGGTGATCCATCCGTGGGCGCCGAGGTTCGACCGGACCTTCATGACTGCCTGTCCGCGAAGGTCGGCTCGATCCGCGTCGCGGCGACGCCGTCGAAGAAATGAAGCTTCGAATAGGGGACAGCGACCTCGAGCCGACCGCCCCGCGCAAGGGCGGCGAGGCGCCCTTCCGGAACGACGACGCGCGTCAGCGTATCGCCGGTCCGCAGCGTCAGGATGGCGCGGGGCCCGAGAAGCTCCGTCAGTTCGATCGTTCCGCAATAGCGCAGACAGGGCCCCGTCGCCGGATGCTCCTCCCCCGCCAGAACGTCGTCCGGGCGGAAGCCGGCCTGGACCGATCCGGCGCCGGGCGCGCGCAGCGCGACGGCGCCCAGCGGCGTCTCGATGCGGTCCGGCGCGGCAAAGGCCTTCATGAGGTTCATTGCCGGGCTGCCTATGAAGTCGGCGACCATGGCCGTCGCGGGCTTGCGGAACACCTCGGACGGCGCGCCGACCTGCGCCACCCGGCCGCCGTCCATCACGATGATCCGGTCGGCCATGCTCAGCGCCTCCTCCTGGTCATGGGTGACGAGGATCGTCGTCGCGCCTATGGCGCGGTGGAGCAGCATCAGCTCTCCGCGCATCCGGACGCGAAGCCGGGCGTCGAGGTTGCTCAGCGGCTCGTCGAACAGAAAGAGAGCTGGTCGACGAACAATCGCCCGGCCGATGGCGACGCGCTGTTGCTGGCCGCCCGAAAGCTCCGAGGGCATCCGCTTGAGCAGCGCTTCGAGCCCGAGCAGCGCCGCCGTCTCGCGGACGCGTTCCGCTGCCTCGCGGCGCGGGGCCCCGCGCGCCCGCAAGCCGAAACCGATGTTCTGCGCCACCGTCATGGTCGGATAGAGCGCGTAGCTCTGGAACACCATCGCGACGTCGCGCTCGCGCGGCTCGAGGTCCGAGACGTCCCGGTCGCCGATGAAGACGCGGCCCTCGCTCTGCCGCTCCAGGCCGGCGATGATGCGCAGGGTCGTGGACTTGCCGCAGCCCGAGGGACCCAGCAGCACGGTGAACTCCCCGGCCAGGAACTCCAGGTCGAGCCCCTTGAGGATCTCCGTCGACCCGGTCCGCTTGTGCAGCCCCTCCAGCCGAGCCCCGCGCGCCAGTCCGCAAGTCGGGCCGCTCATCCCTTCACGCCCCCGCCCATGCCCCGGATCAGACGCGACTGGACCCAGAACGACGCGACGAGGACAGGCGCCATGGCGACAAGGACGGCGACGGCCATCCCCCCCATGTCCACGCCGCGAAATGTGGAGAAGCCGGCGACTGTCACCGGAAGCGTGCGGTTCGCGCCGCCGGTCAGGATCAGCGCATAGAACAGGTCGTTCCACGACAGCACGAAGCCGAAGATGGCCGCCGCCCCGACGCCGGGAGCGACGGCCGGCAGCACCACGCGGCGGAAGGCCTGGGCCCGGGTGCAGCCGTCGATCATCGCCTGCTCCTCCAGCGCCCGGGGAACCTCGTCGAAAAAGCCTATGAGGAACCATGTGACGATCGGCGCGACGAAGGTCAGGTGGGCGACGACGAGGGCCGGCAGCGTGCCGTTCAGCCCAAGCCGATGGAAGGCGAGGAACAGCGGCACGATCAGGATCGACGGCGGGATAAGCTCGGCGGCGATGACGGCGAGCCTCGTGGTGGCGGAGGCCTTGAATCGCGAGATCGCGTAGGCGCCGGGGCAGGCGACCAGCAGCGCGATCGCCACCGTCGCAACGCCGACAAGCGCGCTGTTCAGGATGGCGCGGGGCGTCTGAGATCCGCCGATCACCGCACGCCAGTTTTCCAGCGTCGGGGCGAAGATCCACACGTCGGGCGAGGCGACCAGCGAAACGGGTTTCAGCGAGGTCAGCGCCATCCAGAAGAACGGGAAAAGCGCGACCGCCGTCGCGGCGGCGAGAACCGTCCAGCCGACCGCGCCGGGCGGCCTCATCGCGACCGCCGCGCCGCCGCCACGAAGGCGGCCACGCCCAGCAGCAAAATAGCGGCGAGCAGGAAGGCGGCCGCCGCTGCTTCACCCATCCGGAAGAAGCGGAAGCCAACCTGATAGATGTGGAACTGCATCGTCTCCGTCGCGACGCCGGGGCCGCCGCGCGTGATGGCGAAGACATATTCGAACACCTTGAAGGCGTCGAGCGCCCGGATCACCACCGCCACCACGATGACAGGACGCAGCATCGGCAGCGTCAGCGCCCGGAAGGTGAGCCATGGCCCGGCGCCGTCGACCCGGGCAGCCTCGAACGGCGCCTTCGGCAGGGCCTCCAGCCCCGCGAGGAACATGAGCAGCATGAAGGGCGTCCACTGCCAGACGTCGATCAGCACCAGGCTGAACAGCGCCATGTCGCGCCCGAACCAGTCGACGGTCGCGATCGGCGACAGCAGCCAGGGGATGACGCCGAATTCGGCGTTCATCATGAAGCGGAAGGTCAGGCCGACGGCGATGGGCGTGACGAACATCGGCGCCAGCAGCAGCGCCTGCGCAACCCTCCGGACGACCCCGAAGCGGCGCAGATGCACCGCGAGGGCGAGGCCGAGCAGGAGCTCCAGCGACACGGCGAGGCCGACGAAGACGCCCGTGTTGCGCAGCGCGTTCCAGAATGCGCCGTCACCCAACACATGCTCGAAGTTCTCCAAGCCGAGGAAACGCACGTCGTCGAGCCGGGTCAGACGCCAGTCGTGGAGCGAGATCCAGCCCGAGAACAGGATCGGCCAGGCGAGGGTCGCCAGCAGCAGCGCCGCGAGGGGCGCGAGCATGAGGCTGGCGAACCGCACCGTTCGACCTCAGCGGACGCGTTCGACGCGCCGGCGCGCGTCGGCGAGCGCGTCGGCCGGCGACTTGGCGCCGGAGACCGCCTCGCTGAGCTCCGTCCCGACGATCTCGATGATCTCCTCGGCGGCGACGCCCGTGGCCAGCGGTTGCGCCGTCGCCAGGATCTCGGCGACCGTTGCGTAATAGTCCTCGCCGAAGCCCTGGGCCCAGACGTCGGGATCGCGCGTCACGCTCTCGCGCGTGGGGGCGCCGCCGGCGATCACGCGCGCGCGGTCGGTATCCGGCGCGGTGAGCCACGAGATGAACGCCCATGCGGCGTCCTTGTCGGCGGCGTTGGCGGCGATGGCCCAGTGCCAGGCGCCAAGGACCGCCTTGCGGCCGGGCACGGGGTGCAGCCGGAAAGACCCGGCGAGATCGCCGGCAGGGCCGTCCGGCGCGTTGAGGGTCGGCAACATCCAGTTGTAGCTGAGCATCATCGCCGATCCGCCCGAGGCGACCGAGCGTAGCGCCTCGTCGAAGCCCCAGTTGAGCGAGTTGGCCGGCGCGGCAGCGCGGTGGGTTTCGATGTAGGCCTCGAGAGCGGCCACCGCCTCCGGCGAGTCGACCACCACCGAGCCGTCTTCGGCAAACAGGGCGCCGCCGCTTGCGAACAGCCAGTTCGTCCACTCCTCCATGATCTTGTAGCCGCGCTGCGGCTGCATCGCGATCCCCCGCATGTCGTCCGTGGTCAGGCTGCGCGCCAGCGCCATGAAGGCCGCGAGCGAGTCCGGGGCCGCGAGGCCGGCGGCCTCAATCAAATCCTGCCGGACGATAAGGCCGAGCGCATAGTTGTAGTAGGGAACGCCATAGATTTCGCCCTCGACCTCGCCGATGGCCGCGAGGGGGGTAAAGAAGTCGTCATAGTCATAGCCGGGCGTTCCCTCGATGCGCGCCCGCAGCGGCTCCAGATAGCCCGCCCGCGCGAACTCCTCCATCCAGGGGTTGTCGACGATGATGACGTCGTAGGTCGCGGTCGGCGCCAGCGCCGAGGTGATGATCCGGTCGCGCATCGCATCGAAGGGCATCGCCTCGAAGACGACCTCGATTCCGGGATGCTCCTGCGCGAAGTCTGCGCTCAGGGCGCGCACGATGTCGTAGTCCGGCACCTCCTCGACGATCACCGTGAGTTGGGTCGCTCCCGCGGCTCCCGCCGCAAGACCGGCTGCTATCGCGATCGCATGTTTCATCGTCAGGCTCCTTGCAGGTTGCGCCGCCGCGAGCTGGCGGCGGCCTGATTGTCGTGCGGCGTCGCCGGCTCAGGCCATTTCTTCGGTTGCTAAGGTGACGTGGACGCCTGCGTCGGCGAGGGCGTCTGCGAGGGGTTGGGGTGGGGGCGCGTCGGTGATGAGGGCGTCGAGGGCTGCGAGGGGGCAGACCTTCGCGACCGAGAGCCTTTCGAACTTGGAGCTGTCGAGGAGGGCGACGACGCGGGCGGCGCGCTCGATGAGGGCGCGTTTGATCTCGGCGTCGTCGAGCGAATAGTCGAACAACCCCGTCGCGGCGACGCCGGAGGCGCCGATGAACACGACGTCGAAGTGGAACGTCTCGATGTGGCGGCGGGTCATCGCGCCGACGAGCGACGGCTCCGACCCCTGAACCGCACCCCCCGGGGTCACCACCGTCTCGCCCGCGGCCCCGAGCAGGGCGGCGATCTTCAAGCTGCATGTTAGAAAGCGCACATTCTGGCCGATCAGCGCATGCGCAAGGCAGAGCGTGGTCGAGCCGATATCGAGCGCGACAAAGGCGCCCCGCGTGAGCGTCGTCGCGGCGTAGGCGCCGATGCGGGCCTTCCCGGCGCTGTTGCGGCGGATGCGCTCGGCCATGTCCGGCTCGACCATGTCCAGCCGCCCCGCTCCCAGTCCCACCGCGCCGCCATGGGAGCGGCGCAGCTTTCCCTGCTCGGCCAAGGCGTCCAGGTCGCGGCGGATCGTCATTTCGGACACGCCGAACATCTCCGCGAGCGCGCAACCGGAGACATAACCCTGCTGCGAGAGTTCCAGCGCGATGCGGTCGCGTCGGGCCGCCGCGGAGGGGCGCACGCTCGCGCGCCTGATCAGATGTGCGTGGGGACCGCTCGCCATGGACTGGATCACACGCGGGGTGCGTGGCCCTGTCAACGGAATTTTGCGGAAACGATCACGAATGTTGCACAAGCAAACTTTCTGGGGGATGCTCGGCGAAAGGGCCTGAGAAAGGGACGGCGCGATGGGCAGGACGGTCTTCGTGACGGGCGGGGCCAACGGCATCGGCCTGGCCTCGGCCGCGGCCTTCGCCCGCCTCGGCGACCGCGTCGCGGTCGGCGACATCGACGAGAGGGGCGCGGCGACGGCGGCGGCGGCGCTGCCGGGGGCGGTTGCGGTCCGCGTGGACGTGACGGATCGCGGCTCGGTCGAGGCGGCCTTCGCCGAGGTCGAGGCGCAGCTCGGCCCCATCGACGTGCTGCACGCCAACGCCGGCGTCTCCACGATGGCCCGGGCGGTGGACCTGACCGATGAAGACTGGGAGTTCAATTTCGCGGTCAACGCGCGCGGCGTCTTCCTGACCAACCAGATCATGGCGCGGCGGACGCTTGCAGCAGGGCGACGGGCGGCGATCGTCAACACGGCGTCGCTGGCCGCGAAGGTGGGCGCGCCGCTGCTGGCCCATTACTCGGCCAGCAAGTTCGCCGTCGTCGGCTGGACCCAGGCGCTGGCGCGCGAGCTGGCGCCGCACGGCGTCCGGGTCAACGCCGTATGCCCGGGCTTCGTGAAGACGCCCATGCAGGATCGCGAGATCCGCTGGGAGGCGCAGCTGCTGGGCCGGACGCCCGAGGCGGTGCTGCAATCCTATGTCGACCAGACGCCGCTCGGGCGACTGGAGACGCCGGAGGACGTGGCGGACGTGGTGACGTTCCTCGCGTCGGACGGGGCGCGGTTCATGACGGGGCAGGCGATCAACGTGACGGGCGGCGTCTACATGACGTGACCGCGCGGCGGCCGGCGGGGGGCGCCGGCCAGAGACCAGAGGGGGGGGCGGCCGGGGGCCGCCTGCAAGGAGAGTTCGAACCATGCCGTTTCCCTGTTTCGAAGGCCGCCGCAAGGTCGTGGTCGCGATGGCCCATATCGGGGCGCTGCCCGGCGCGCCGCTCCACGACGCGGCGGGCGGCATGGCCGCGCTGATCGATGGCGTGGCGGCGGACGTGGCGCGGCTGCAGGACGGCGGCGTGGACGCCATCATGTTCGGCAACGAGAACGACCGGCCCTATCTGACGAAGGCCACCCCGGAGAGCGTTGCGGCGATGACCGCCGTGGTGGCGGCGGTGAAGCCGGCGCTGCGGGTGCCCTTCGGCGTCAACTACCTGTGGGACCCGGCGGCCTCGGTGGCGATCGCCGTCGCGACGGGGGCCGCCTTCGTGCGCGAGATCTTCACAGGGGTCTTCGCCTCCGACATGGGCCTCTGGACGCCCGACGCGGCGGCGGCGGTGCGCCTGCGCGCCACGCTGGGGCGGCCCGACCTGAAGCTGATGTTCAACATCAACGCCGAGTTCGCCCACAGCCTCGACCGCCGCGAGATCGGCCTGCGCGCGCGCAGCGCGGTGTTCTCCTCGCTGGCCGACGCGGTGCTGGTGTCGGGCCCGATCACCGGCCAGCCGGCCGAGATGAGCGATCTGGCCGCGGTCGCCGAGGCTGTGCGCCCCGTTCCCGTCCTCGCCAACACCGGCGTCACCATCGATAACGTGGCCGAGGTCATGCGGCTGGCCGACGGCTGCGTCATCGGCACCCACTTCAAGGTCGACGGAAACACGTGGAACCCCGTCGACCCCGACCGCGTCCGCCGCTTCATGGACCTCGTGAACGGGTTGCGCTGACCATGCACGCGGTGATCGGCCTCGACATCGGCACCACGTCGACCATCGGGGTGACGATCACCGCCGCAGGCGAGACGCTGGCCCACGCCGCCCGCCCCACCACCCTCAGCGCGCCAAGACCGGGCTGGGCCGAGGAGGATCCGGCGCAATGGTGGGACAACGTCTGCGCCGTGACGCGGGAGATGCTGGCCGCGTCGGGGCTCGCGCCCGGCGCGGTGCGCGCCGTGGCGGTGACCGGGATGCTGCCCGCGGTCGTGCTGCTGGACGCTGAGGGGCGCGTCCTGCGGCCCGCCATCCAGCAGTCGGACGGCCGCTGCGGGCGGGAGGTGGCGGCGCTGCGGGCCGAGCTGGACGAGGCCGCTTTCTGCGCGCGGGTGGGAAACGGGATCAACCAGCAGCTCGTGGCCGCGAAGCTGCGCTGGGTGGCGCGCTGCGAGCCGGAGGTCT
The DNA here is from genome assembly GCF_036788415.1 of Rubrimonas sp. Classification (NCBI taxonomy): domain Bacteria; kingdom Pseudomonadati; phylum Pseudomonadota; class Alphaproteobacteria; order Rhodobacterales; family Paracoccaceae; genus Rubrimonas; species Rubrimonas sp. Next base: position 13,210 of record NZ_DAIQNN010000064.1, read on the forward strand.
TCGCCCGCGTCGCCACGGTCTTTGGCTCCTACGACTATGTGAACCACCGCCTGACCGGCGAGCGCCGCGCCGAGCGCAACTGGGCCCTCGAAGCAGGCTTTCTGGATGCGGAGGCGGGGACGCCCGCCGACGATCTGATCGCCCTGGGCGGGCTGGAGCGCGACACGATTCCGCCGCTGGTGCGGTCGGACGAGGCCCATGGCCGCGTGACAGCGGCCGCGGCGGCGGCGACAGGCCTCGCCGCGGGAACCCTCGTCATGGGCGGCGCCGCCGATCATGTGGCGTCGGCCTATGCGGCGGGCGTGCTGGAGCCGGGCGACGTGCTGCTGAAGTTCGGCGGCGCGGCGGACATCCTGACCGCGGCGGCGCGCTACGCGCCCGATCCGCGGATGTTTCTCGATCACCACCTCGTTCCCGGCCTCTGGATGCCCAACGGCTGCATGGCGACGGGCGGGGTGGCGCTCAACTGGTTTGCGGATGCGTTCGGGGCCGGGGCGCCGCGGCGGGAGGGCGAGACGATCCATGCCGCGCTCGACCGGCTGGCGGCGGAGGTTTCGCCCGGCGCGGACGGCGTGATGATCGTGCCCTACTTCCTGGGAGAGAAGACGCCGCTGCATGACGTGAACGCGCGCGGCGTGGTCAGCGGGCTCAGCCTCAGCCACGGTCTCGGCCATCTCTGGCGGGCCTTGCTGGAGGGCTACGGCTACGCCTTCCGGCACCATGTGGAGGTCCTGCGCGAGATGGGCTGTCCCGCCCGCCGCTTCATCGCCTCTGACGGCGGCGCGCGCTCGCGCGTGTGGATGCAGGCGGTCGCGAACATCCTGCAGGCGGAGATCGCGCTGCTGGAGGGCCATCCCGGCTCCTGTCTCGGCGCGGCCTGGACCGCGGCGATCGGGGCGGGTCTGTCGGACGACTGGGGCGGGGTCGCGCGCTTCGTGCGCCACGGGGAGACCGTGCGGCCCGACGCCGCCGCCGCGACCGTCCACGAGGCGGGCTACCGGCGGTTCCGCGAGACCTACGAACGGCTGCGCGGTATGGACGGAGCGGCGGCGTGAGGCCCCTCGCCGTAGCCTGGGACGCGGGCGGGACGCTGATCGACAGCGAGCCGATCCACCTGCGGGCCCTGCTGCGCGTCGCGGCGGAGCACGGGGCCGACCTGTCAGGCTGGACGGACGACGCCTTCGTGGGCGTCGCGCTGCCGGATGTCTGGACCGCGGTCGCGCCTCGGTTCAGAGGCATCGACGGGGCGGCGTTCGCGCGCCTCGTCAATGCCGCCTATGTCGCCGAGATCGCGGGCGCCGTGCATGCGCCGGGCGCGCGCGAGGCGCTTGGCGGAATCGCGGCGTGCGGCGTCGCGCAGGCGGCGGTGTCGAATTCGCATTGCGCGGTGGCCGAGGCCAACCGCGACGCCCTCGGCGTCCGCGCGCTGCTGCGCTGCGTCGTGGCGCTGGAGGACGTCTCGCGGCCCAAGCCGGACCCTGCGCCTTACCTGTGCGCCGCCGGGCGTCTCGGCATCGCGACAAGACGCATGATCGCGGTCGAGGACAGCGCCCCGGGCGCTGCCAGCGCGCTCTCCGCCGGCTGCGAAACCATCGCCGTCGCGCCCGTGGCGGAGCCAGGCGCCCGGCTGACGGTGGTCCGCGCGCTCGCCGAGGCGGCGGACGTCATCCGGGCGCGCATTGCCTGCGGGGCGGCGTGAGACGGCCCGACCACTCTCGCGGGGCGCGTCCGCGCCGCGCCAGCCTACCGGGGGCGCAGACCTCCGGCTTCAACGGGAAGGAGTTCGCATGAGATCGATGCTGACCGCGGCGGCCGGAGCCGCCGCCCTAACCTTGTCCCTGAACGCAGGCGGCGCGTCGGCGCAGGCCACCATCGCGCCGCCGCCGGCGCTCGCCGAGCGCGGCTACATCACTTACTGCGCGACGCTGGACAATCCTCCGCGCGCCTTCTTCGACGACCAGGTGCGCCCCACGGGCTTCGAGGTCGAGTTGGGCGAGGCCATCGCCGAGCGGATGGGGCTGCGGGTGGAGTGGACGCAGTTGCGCTTCGTCGGGTTGATCCCGGCGCTTCAGGCCGGCCAGTGCGACGCGCTGATGCAGGAGCTGTTCATCCGCGAGGAGCGGCTGGAGATCATCGACATGATCCCCTTCTCGAACACCGGCCAGCGCCTCGTCAGCCGCACGGACAACGACGCTTCGCCAGAAGACCTCGACGCGCTGTCGGGCGTCAAGGTGGGCGTCCCGAACGGCACCACCATCCACAATCTGGCGGAAGAGGCGAACATGCGCCTGCGCGGACGGGGCCAGGCGGAGATTGACCTCGTGGTGCTGCCGACCACGACGGACACCTTCCGGCTGCTCTCCACCGGCCAGCTTGACCTTGTGGGTACGACAATGACCGCCGCCGCCTACTATGTCGGCCTGCAGCCGGACCAGTTCCGCTTCGCCGGCGAACCCTTCGGCCTGATCGGCACGGGCATCGGGATCGACAAGGGCCAAGACGCCCTGACGGCGGCCATGACCGCGGCGTTCGAGGCGGTGGTCGCGGACGGGACCTATGCGGCGCTCATCGAGAAATACTCGATGCAGGGCTCCGAGCTCTGAGATGAGCTTCGACTGGGCATATTTCGTCCAGCGCATCGTCGATCCGGGCGACGCCTATCTGATGGCGCTCGGCCGGACGATCGCCATGGCGGTGCTCGCCATGGCCTTGGGCCTCGCGATCGGGATCGTGGTCGGGTTCGGCCGGCTGTCGCGCTTGCGGCTGATCCGCTTCGCCTGCGCGTTCTACATCTGGCTTATCCGCGGCGTGCCCGTGCTGGTGCTGTTGGTGTTTTTCTTCTCGGGGCTGGCCGCGGCGGGCTGGTGGCGCTTCGCGGACATGTCGGTCCTCGGCGTCACCCTGACCGCGTCGTTCCAGGCGGCCGTCGTGGCGTTGGCCGTGCACGAGGGCGCCTATATGGCCGAGATCGTACGTAACGGCGTTCAGGCGGTGGGCAAAGGCCAGATCGAGGCGGCGAAGTCGATCGGCATGACGCCCATGCAGATCACGACGCGCATCACGCTGCCCCAGGCGTCCCGGGTCATCGTCCCGCCGCTGGGCAACGACTTCAACCAAATGCTGAAGACGACCTCGCTGGCGAGCGTGATCGGGGTGCAGGAGATCTTCCTCATCACCGAGAGCCTGTCGGCCACGACCTTCAAGACCTTCGAGCTGCTGGTGGCGGTCGCGCTCACATACCTGACCCTGACGACCGTCTGGAACGTGATCCAGGCGCTGATCGAGACGCGGCTGCGCGCGCATGAGGCCGACGAGCGGCCGCCCACGTTGCGGGAGCGGCTGATCGCGGCGCTGGGCGGCGGCGGCGAGCCGGCGGCGCGGCGATGACGGGGGCGTTGCTCACCGGCGCGCCGTCTTCGGGGCCGCTGCTGTCGGCCCAGGGCGTCGGTAAACGCTTCGGGCGGCTGCAGGTACTACACGGCGTCGACATGACCGTGGATCGCGGCGAAGTGTTGGCGATCGTCGGCCCCTCGGGCTCGGGCAAGAGCACCTTCCTGCGCTGCATCAACAGCCTGGAGACCTATGACGAGGGTCGCATCCGCGTCGGCGGCGAACTCGTCGGCTACCGAGAGGAGGCCGGCCGGTTGCGGCCGCTGCCGACGCGGGAGATCACCCGCCAGCGCCAGCGCGTCGGCATGGTGTTCCAGCAGTTCAACCTGTTCTGGCACATGACGGTGCTGGAGAACGTGACCGAAGGGCCGATCCGCGTCCAGGGCCTGCCGCGGCGGGAGGCCGTGGACCGCGCGGCGGCCCTGCTGGAGCGTGTCGGGCTCGGCGCGAAGCTCGACGCCTATCCGCTGAAGCTGTCGGGGGGCCAGCAACAGCGCGCGGCCATCGCGCGGGCGCTCGCCATGCAGCCGGCGCTGATGCTCTTCGACGAGCCGACGAGCGCGCTCGACCCCGAGACGACCGGCGAAGTGCTGTCGGTGATGGCAGAGCTAGCCGCCAGCGGCATGACGATGATCGTCGTGACGCACGAGATGGGCTTCGCCAGGCGCGTCGCGCATCGGGTGGCGTTCATGGACGGCGGGCGGATCGGATTTGTGGGCGAGGCGGAGACTTTCTTCACCGCCGCCACTGACGAGCGCGTCATGCGCTTCATCGCGTCGGTCGAGCGCTAGAGCATTGCCACTTCTTACGGCAGCGGAGCCCGCGTTGACGAGAAAGGTGGCGCACGCCTTCGGTGTAGCGTGCTGCAGGAGCGCGCCGATGGGTGAGCGACCCTCCGACCCTCATCTCGGGCCGGCCAACCATCGCATCGCCTGGCTCCAGAAGCGGCCGTAGCCCGGCCAGTCGACGAAGGGTTGCGGCGCCCAGTGCGGACCGAGATCGGACGCCCAGGCAAGCGTCCGGCCTGCGCCGTGATCGCGCACCGCCAGCAGCGGATGTCCACCCTGATCGGCCGGCGCGCTGGCCAGCAACATCGCGTCCGGCTTCAGCGTGACCTCATTCAATCCGAGCAGAACCGGCCACGCAGCGCCGACAAGGCCCTCCAGAACCGGATGGTCCGGCGCATCGATCACCGCCGAAAAGCCCTCCGGCGTCTCGACCCGGTCGTCATAGGGCAGACAGTTCACCGGCAACGCCGCCTCCACCGCCGTGCCGCGCCAGCGGGCGGCGCCGTTGATGCCCTGGAAGCTGAAGTAGCCGCCGATCATCGCCAGCCCGCCGCCTGCGGTCACGTAGTCCCCCAACAGACGAACCCTGTTGGGCGCCGGTTGCCCGTGCAGCCAGACCGACGGCGGCAGCAGAAGGGTGTTCGCCCCGAGATCGGACAGCACGATCACGTCCCACGCCTGCAGCGCCTCCAGAGTGTCGGGAAAGCTAGTCGCGCATTCGTGCGCGGGCATGTACCGCACCTCGAACCCCGCAGCCTCCAGCGCCGCGACAAGCGGTTCGGCGCCGAGGTGGAAGGTGACCGAGCCGAACTGGTCGAAGCCCTTGAAGTGCGTTGCGGCGCTCACCCAGCTTTCGCCGGCAAGCAGGATCTTCAGCGTCATCGGTCGGTCTCCGTCTGGGCGTGGAAAAGGGCGCGGGGGTTGTCCACCAACATGGCGCGGATGGCCGCCTCGGACGCGCCGGCGCGGCGCAGGCGGGGGACGTAGTGGCGCAGCACGAAGGCATAGCCGTCGCCGCCGTATCGCGTGAGCATCATCTTCAGAAACACGTCCTGCGACAGCAGCAGCTGGTCGCCGACGCCCGCCTCCACCAGCCGGACGATCGCGGCGGCGGTCTGCGCGTCGCTCGGGCACTGCACGCCCTGGTCGGCATAGTGGTAGCCCATGCCGACCATGTCGTACTCGATGAACGCCCCGCGCTGCGCGCAGGCGATCTGGTAGTCGGGGTCGTCGAAGCTCGGGTTCATGTGG
>NZ_DAIQNN010000065.1:0-17678 GCF_036788415.1 Rubrimonas sp.
CCGCCGACAAATCGAAGATCATGCTTGCCAAACAGGGGGCATCCACACACGCCCCATCCGCGCCAACAGCGCAGACCTGAAAGCTGCCCTTCGCCAGGTCGATCGCCAGCATGCTGATCTTCGTCGTCATCGATGCGCCCTCCGCTCGGTCCATGGAACCGTCATGGCATACGAGATGCCGCTGGGTGGGGGCATCCACCGCATCAGTTCAGACCGCGGCGCCCTGCCGGATCGCCACGCCGTATTCGAGGCAGAACGCCCGCGCCTGGTTGATGGCGCGCGTCCGGCTGGATACGAGTTGGTCGCGGATGCGGTGAAGCGCCTGCAGGTCGACCTGCTCGGTGGTGCGCACCTCGGTGAAGCGCATGGTCGGTCGCGTCACGGCCTCGGCGATGGCCTCGGCGTCGAGCGTGTCGTTCTTCTGTGACTTCACATAGGGTTTCACGAACTGGGCGGGGATGATGCGCACCCTGTGCCCCATCGCCTGCAGCTTGCGCGCCAGCCATTGCGACCCGGGGCACGCTTCCATGCCGACAAGCGCGCGCCCGGCACGCTCGAAGAAGGCGAGCAGCGTGTCGCGCCGAAATTTCACGCGCTGCACGACGGCGCCAGAAGCGTCGACGCCGACGACGTGGAAGAGGGTCTTGCCGAGATCGACGCCATAGACGGCGGCGTCGCGCGGAGCGTTGCGGTTCATGGTCGGGTCCTCCTTCCTTTTCAGAGGCCTCACAGGGTGAGGCAGGAGGGCGGGGCAGGTCATCCCATTAATGGTGACGCCCGCCGCGAAGCGGGACGCGGTCGCCCATGCCGTCGAGACCCACGGCATGAGCGAGCGGCGGGCGTGCGCCATCCTCGGGGCGGATCGCAGCTCGGTCCGCTACCGCTCCATCCGGCCCGACGATGCAGCGCTGCGGGCGCGGCTGCGGGAGCTCGCGGACCAGCGCCGCCGGTTCGGCTACCGGCGGCTGCATGCGCTGCTGCGGCTCAAGGGCCATGCCCTGAACCGGAAGAAGACCCAGCAGCTTCACCGCGAGGAGGGGCTGGCGGTGCGGCGGGGCAAGTCGCGTCGGCGGATCGCGGTGGCGCGCACGCCGATCCCGAAGCCGGAGGGGCCGAACAGCCGCTGGTCGGTGGATTTCGTCCACGACCAGCTCGCCATGGGGCGGCGCTTCCGGGTGCTGAACATCATCGACGACGTGACCAAGGAATGCCTCGCCGCTGTCGCCGACACCTCGCTGTCGGGCAAGCGCGTGGTCCGCGAGCTCGAGGCGCTGATCGCCAGGCGCGGAAAGCCCGGCGTCATCGTCAGCGACAACGGCACCGAGTTCACGTCGAGCGCGGTGCTGAAGTTCACCCAGGAGCACAAGGTGGACTGGCGCTACATCGCCCCGGGCAAGCCGACCCAGAACGCGTTCGCCGAGAGCTTCCAGGGAAGGATGCGCGACGAGTGCCTCAACGAGCACCTGTTCTTCTCGATGAACCACGCCCGCGCCGTGATCGGCGGCTGGGTCCACGACTACAACACCGCCCGCCCGCACTCGTCGCTGGGCTACCTCACCCCTGCAGCCTTCGCGGCAACGTTGCGTCCGCAACGGGCATCGACGCTGCGCCACCTGAAAAGCTCCGCGCCGATGCCCGTTGCTCACGGCGCCGGCGCGCGCAATTCTCAACACGCGATTCCAATGGCCGTTGGATGAGAAACAAGGGGTCAGGTCAGGGTCGTTGGAATGGGGGCTCTCCGGGTGTACTAGAAGCTTCGATGACGAAGCGGGAGCAGATGCCTTGAAGACCCTGGACCAGTCGCCCATCCTCAACGCCGCGCCGGGTGCTCGTCTCGAGGGCGCAGTTCTCGCAATTCGATCTGGCAGAGAGCTGCCGACCGGCGTCCGACCTCTGCGAACCTTGTCCGCACTGCGCGGTTGGCTGCCCTTCCTCGCCGTCGTACTGGCGCCAACGGCGCTCGCCGCGATCTATTTCGGACTGATCGCCGCCGACCGCTACGTGGCGGAGGCGCAGTTCGTGGTGCGGAGCGCCGAGCGTTCGGTCCCGACAGGCGTCGGCGCCCTGCTGCAGTCCGCAGGCCTTGGTCCCGCTACCGACGACGCCTTCCTCGTGCGGGCCTACATGCAATCGCGCGACGCGATGCTCGAACTGGACCGACGCGTCGATTTCAGGGGCCTTATGGGGCGCGAGGAGGCGGATTTCCTCGCGCGCTGGCCGAATGTCGTCGATGGCGAAACGACCGAGGGTTTGTACGACTATTTCCAGCGCCGAGTGACCGTCGTGCACGATCTCGCCACCGGCATCTCCACTTTGACGGTGCACGCCTTCTCAGGCGACGACGCACGCTTCATCGCCTCAACCCTGTTGCTGCAAGGCGAGGATTTCGTCAACCGAATGAACGAGCGCGCGATGACCGACACGGTCGACTTCGCGCGCCGCGAGGTCGAACTCGCCGAGGCGCGGGTGCGGGAGAACCAGGAGGCCTTCACCGCCTTTCGCACCCAGGCGGGGCTCGTCAGCCCCGTCGCCGACAGCGACAGCCAAATGGAGCTGGTCGCGCGCCTGTCCGCGGAGCGTGCGAGCCTCGAGGCCGAGGCGCGGCGCATCGAGACGAGCGCGCGCAACAGCCCGCAGCTGCCCGCCCTGCGCAGCCGCATCTCGGCCGTCAACGACCAGATCGCCGAGGAGCGCAGCCGGCTCGTGGGCGGGTCGGGCGCGCTGTCGGAGCGTTACGGTCAGTTCGAGACGCTTCTGCTCGAGCAGGAGTTCGCCGCTGACGCGCTGCTCGCCGCGAGAGCCGGCCTCGAACAGGCGAGAGCCGAGGCGCAGCGCAAGCAGCGCTACCTCGCGGTCGTCGTTCATCCAGGAGCGCCCGACGAAGCGCGCGAGCCACGCCGCCTCGTCATGACGCTGAGCGTCGCGGCGAGCTGCTTCCTGCTCTACGCCATTGGATGGCTGCTCTGGGTCAATGCGCGCGAGCACGCCGGATGAGACCGGGCGCGCCGCGCAGAGAGAGCTTCGCCGCCGCCCAACTGCGGCTGCTTGCGGCGCTGATCGTGCGCGAGACTTACACGCGTTTCGGGCGCGACAACATCGGCTTCGCTTGGATCGTGATGGAGCCTGTGCTTTTCTGTCTCGCCGTCATCGCGCTCTGGAGCTCGGCGATGTCAAAGGGCGGCGCCCATGACATACCGATCGTCGCCTTCCTGCTTACCGGCTATATGCCTCTGCAGATGTACCGACATGGCGTGATGCATCTGATGCGCTGCATGCATGTCAACGCCGAGCTTCTGTATCATCGTCAGATCACCGTCCTGCTGATGTATGCGGCCCGGCTCGTCACCGAGCTGATCGGCACGCTGGGGGCCTTCGTCATCACGGTGACGCTGTTCGTCCTGTGGGGGCTTGCGAAACCGCCAGTCGACATCCCCATGATTGTGGCGGGTTTCCTCGTCTACATGCTGTTCGTGATCGGCTTCTCGATACTGATCGGCGCGCTCAGCGAACGCTTCGAGCTGGTCGAGAAGCTGTGGCCGCCTCTCGGCTACATCACCGTCCCCCTCTCCGGCACCTTCTACATGCTCTACTGGCTACCGCCCGAGGCCCGCGACATTCTGGTGTGGTTTCCGCTGGTCAGCGGGGTCGAGATGATCCGCGGGGGCTATTTCGGCCCGGATGTGCCGGTGTTCTACGAATGGGAGGCGGCGGTGGTCACCAGCCTCGTGTTGCTCGCGGTGGGACTGTTCCTCCTGCGCAGCGCGCGGCGGTATGTGGAGGCGTCATGATCCGCGTCCTCGACGTGGTGAAGGAATACCATGTCAAGGGCGGATCCCGCCGTGTTCTCGACGGGATAACCTTCGACGTCTCGCCGGGCGAGAGGCTCGGCGTGCTGGGGCGCAACGGCGCGGGCAAGTCGACGCTGGTGCGGTTGCTTGGCGGCGTCGAGAGTCCGACATCCGGCGTGATCGAGCGCGGCATGAGCCTGTCCTGGCCGCTCGCGCTGCACGGCGGCTTTCATGGCAGCCTGTCCGGCGTGGACAACGTCAAGTTCGTCGCCCGCATCTACGACCGCCCCGTCGCGGACGTGCTCACCTATGTCGAGGAGTTCTCGGAACTCGGACGCTATCTGCGCGAGCCGGTGAAGACCTACTCCTCGGGCATGCGCGCCCGGCTCGCCTTCGGCCTGTCCTTGGCCATCGATTTCGACTGCTACCTGATCGACGAGGTCATCTTCGTCGGCGACCCGAGCTTCCACGCCAAATGCCGGCGGGAGCTGTTCGAGCGTCGCGCCGATCGGGCGATGCTGCTCGTCACCCATGACGCCAACATCCTGCGCTCCTACTGCACCGGAGCGCTGGTGCTCCATCGCGGCCGCTCGAAGCTGTTCCTGGACATCGACGTGGCGCTCGAGGTCTATGCGGCCCTGTGAGAGGTCGCCGCAGCATAGGCGTCGAGGAAGCGCGACGCGACGCGCTCGGGGGCGAAGGCCGCGGCCCGGACCCGCCCTCGCGCGGACAGCTCGGACCGCAGCGAGGGCCAGTCCGGTCCGCTCAGCCGCCGGATGACGTCGCGCATGGCGCCGACGTCGTAGGGGTCCACGAGGATCGCCGCATCGCCGGCGATCTCGGCTGTCGAACCGATCGCCGCAGTGACCACGGGCGTCCCGCAAAGAAAGCCCTCGATCACAGGCAGCCCGAAGCCCTCGTAGACCGAGGCGAACAGCAGCGCCCGCGCCCCCTGCATCAGGGTCACGAGTTGCCGCAGCGTGACATAGTCGAGATGCACGATGCGCGGCGAGCGCTCGATGAGGCGCATCTCGGCGTCGCAAAGCCAGCCGCGCCGGCCCGCCACCACCAGGGGCTCGGACACGTCGGCCGCGAGATAGGCCTCGATCATGCGCGCGAGATTCTTCTTCGGCTCGATGGCGCCGACGAACAGGTAATAGCCGCCGGATTCGAAGAGCCGCCGCGCGCGCCCGTCCGGGCCGCGAGTCTCGGCGATCCCGCGCAACTCGGCGGCCACGTCGGCCGGGTCCCGCGCCAGAAGCTCGACCGGCAGCGACACGGGAACGGAGGCGTCGATCACCCGCTCCTCGGGAATGTTGAGCAGCGCCAGAATATCGGCGCGGCTGGTCTCGCTGTCGGTGACGATCGCGGCGGCGTTGCGTGCGATCTCCGCGAGCAACCGGCGATGGACGCGCTTCACGTCGAGCGTGGCGTAGGGGAGCTTCAGCGGCACGATGTCGTGCACCGTGTAGAGGTTCGGTCGGTTCGCGGCCCGGACCGGCATCGGAAACGTCCAGTGGACCACGTCGAAGCGTTCGGGAACGCGCACCTCGAGAAAGCCGAGGCCCATGCGGAAGCGGTTGACGGCGAGCCGGAACAGGCCGGGATGGTTCAGATACTCCGCGCCCTCCGGGAAGCGGCGGTCGCCGCGGGGGCGCAGCACATGGCCGGTGGCGGGGATCTCGACGGGCGTGACGGGACGCAACGCCTGGGCGAAGGCGCTCCAGCGCCGCAGGCGGGAGTTGCGCGCCGGCGCGCCCGCGTCGAAGAAGGCGGCCTCCCGCAGGACGGGGTCGGCGTGAGCCGGCGCTTCGCGTCCGTAGAGCACTCCGACGCCGTGATCCTCCGCCCGCAGGCAGGCGATGAGCGCGCGGGCGTAGGTGGCGACGCCGGTGCCCTGCTCCAGACCCAGATTCATTCCGTCCAGCAGGATGTTCATGCCCGTGGCGTCTCCCGTTCCTCGCCCATTCGCCGCCTCTGGCAGTCCCCGCGCTCGGATGCAAGGCCGCCGCGGCGGGTTGCCCCTGCGGCGGGGCGCGGCTAAGCGGATCGAGTGACGGCGAAGGATGCGGGGGGCGTTTGTGATCCATCTGGTGGTCGGGATGCCGGGGCCGTTCACGGACTGGTGCGCGGCGATCGCGCTCGGCGCGCTCGCGCGCCGGGTCCAGAGGGTCGCGCTCGAACCTGTCGGCCGCCTCCAGGATCTCGCGCGCGCCGCCCTGCGCGGCGACGCCGAAGCGATGGTCTGCTTCGGCGCCGACATCGACGACGCCCTCGCGCATGAGTTGCAGGTCGCGCGGCGGCCGATCCTGATCGCCGCCGCCGACCCCGGCGCGGTGACGACGCTGCTGATCGAGGGCGGCCACGCCCATCCCGCCGAGGCGTTCCGCATCGCGTTGCGCGCTTCCATCGGCCTCATGCGGCTTCGCAACGCCGATCATGTCCTGCGCCTGGAGCCCGCTGCCTGCGCCGCCGATCCCGCCGGCGCCGCGATGGCCCTTGCGGACCATCTCGGCTTGCCGGTCGGTCGCGATGAGGCGGAGGCGCTGGTCGGTGCGCATGCGGCGCTGCTCGCCCCGCTCGCAGCGCTCGCGACGGATCGCACCTCGGTCGCGGCGCAGCTTGCGGCGCGGGTGGGGGATGCGGACATGGCGGAGGCAATGGCGGCGACGCTCGCCGTTTATGGCGCCATGGAGCGCGCCGGCGCGCCGGCCAGGATCAATGTCGACCCCGTGTTGCTCCTGACCGGAGAGCCGCCGCATGCGCCGCTGCGCGGGCCGGTCGACGTCACGGGCCGGCCCTGCCACGTCTTTTTCGGCGGCTATATCCCTCTGCTTCCCGGCGACTGGGAGGTCGAGGCGATCGTGGCTCTATCGCCGAGCGCCGCGGAAGGGTCCTTCAGCTTCGAGGTCGCCTCCACCGGACCGGGTGAACCCGAACCGCTGGCCCAGACCCCGCTGACGCCGCGGATGGCGGGACAGCAGCGCCTCGTCTGCGCCTTCCGCGTTGGGTCTGCCCAGGGCCTCGTGCAGGTGCGGCTGTTCAGCGCCCGAGCGATGTTCGACGGCTTGGTCGAGCTTCGCAGTCTGCGCTTCGACCCGCTGAAGGGCGGGGCCGGGGACCGCGCGGTCCCATAGCCCTCAGTCGCCGCGAGTCGCCACGATCCCGACGGAGGTGGTCACATAATCCATTAGGCGAATCTTGAGATGCGGATCGCCACTATAGGGCGGCATGTCGACATGCAGGTCGACGGGCGTCGGCCCTGGCGCGAAAATCAGCGGCTCGACCCGGCAGCCGATCGCCCGCAGCTCCTCGGCCAACGCCTCAAGGTCGCGGCGGCGATAGAGCACGGTGTGGCCCTCGGCGATGGTCTCGGTGTTTGAGGACAGATTGAGCTCGGTGGTGTGCGCCGCCACGCCGCCCGGCCTCAGCGTCTCCATGCTGGCCAGCACGAAGTCCATGCCGTGGCGCAGGTCGCCAAGATGCTCAAGGGAACAGGCCGACCAGCAGAAATCGAAACTGCGCAGGCGAGAAGGAATCGCGTTCATGTCGCAGACTTCGTGCGTCACGAGACGCCGGAAGGTCTCGGGATCGATGATTTCCGGACGCGCCAGGTCGTCGAGGCTCCGGCTGTGCTCCCGGGTGCCGGTCCAGACCTCTCCGACCTCCGGCGGCGCGTCGGTGGCGACGACGGCGCAGCCGCGGGCCGCGAACAGGGCCGGCAACGGTTCGGTTCCCGCGCCGAAGCAAAGACCCCGCGCTCCGGGACGCAGCGCGCCCGCGCGCTCGATACGATGTGCGATGAACGCCCACTCCCAGAGCTTTCGATGGATCATGAAGGGGTGGTTCAGGCGCCCGAGGAACTCGGCGAATGCGGGATGGAAGAAATCTTCGGCCACGGGGAAACAGCGCTCCAGGTAGGGGCCGCGTCCCGTTCCCATGAAGACCTCGCCGGGCCAAGCCCGGTCCGTCGCCTCGCCCATCGCGCCCGCCTCCCGGTTCCGACGTCCGACCTTTAATCGAGGCGGCGCGCGGCGCCAATCGCGCCGCCGACGGCGGAACGGCGCCGCTCCCGCGCTTGTATCAGTCAGTCGGCTCCGCTAGGCAGATCGCCTGTAAGTTCACAGGCTTGGAGCCGTCGCCATGACCCCTGAGTCCGACCGGATCGCCCTGCGGCGCGCCACCGTCGCGAGCTATGGCGCCTGGTTCCACAGCATCGATCTCGGCGACGGCGTCATCACTCCCGGCGCCGGACCCTATGCGGTCCTCAAGGGAGCCGCCGACGTCTATTTCGCGGATCTCTCTCCCTGCGCCTCTGTGCTCGATGTCGGGGCCTGGGACGGCTTCTTCTCGATCGAGGCCAAGCGCCGGGGCGCGGGCCGCGTGGTCGCCGCCGACTGGTATGTCTGGTGGGGGCAGGGCGCGGGTCCCACCGCCAGCGACCGCGGCTTCGACATCGCCGTGCGCGAGGCCGGGCTCGCAACCGAGATCGAGAAGCGGGTGATCCGGCTTGAGGATCTCGACGTCCACAGCGTTGGGACTTTCGACGTCGTTCTCTTCAACGGCATCTGGTACCACATCCGCAATCCGCTATCGGCGCTTGAGGCGATGGCGCGCATCGCGCGTTCGACGCTGACCATCGAGACGGTCGTCGACCTGGAGGATCTCGGTCGGCCCGCCATGGTCTTCTATCCGGGCGACGTTCAGCCCGCCGGACGGCCGCAGAACGGCTGGGGACCGAATCGCCGGCTGATGGAGGCGCTGCTCCGCGACCACGGCTTCGACAGCGTCACCGCGGTTCCCTCGCCTGGCCATGAGGGCGACCGGGCCATTTTCGTCGCGCGGCGCACGCAGGGCTGAGCCCCGCGCCTGTCAACCTTGGCGCGGGGTGGCGGAGGCCGCCGCCACCCGGGGACGCCAGTCGTCGAGCGCGTCGGCCACAGCCTACTCCCAAGGGATCGCGGGCGCCCAGTCCGGCGGGCGGAGCGGTCCGACGTCGCCGTGAAACCACAGGACGCGCGTCGCAGCGCCCGGCATACTGGACGCAGGTGCTGCGCTGCGTCATGACGTGATGATCTCGTTTGGGAGTACGATGAATGGGACGGGTCGGATTCGGCTACCGGACGGTCCTCTCGACGCTTCTGAAGCCGCGCAAGCCTTGGCTCGTATCTGAGGCGGACGCGGCCCGTGACCGCCGCGAGTGGGAGCGCGCGGCGGTGCTTTACGAAATGTATCTCGCGCGCCACCCTCTCAAGTGGCGCGCCCGGGTCCAGCTTGGTCACGTGCTGAAGGAGAGCGGGCGGCTCGAGGCCGCCGAGGCCGCCTACCGTCGCGCGCTAGAGTCCGCGCCTGTGGATGGCGACCTCAACTTCCATCTTGGCCATCTGCTGCAGCAGATGGGCCGGCTGGAAGAGGCGCAAGATCATATCGAGCGGGCCCTGCACGGACGGACTGGCGCGGCGCAGCGCGGCAGGGGCGGCATCGGGCCCGTGGAGAGCGACGATCTCTGCCGCGCCATGGTCGAAGCCCTGCCGCGCGCGACGCCTGTCGAAGGTACGTTCTACGACGTCACCGACATTGTGATCTACTTCCAGAACCACGTCCGCGTGACCGGCATCCAGCGTGTGGTCGTGGAGTTCTTCAAGAAGTTTAAGGCCGTCCGTAGCGATGCCCGCTTCCTGTCGCTGCATCCCTACGACTTGCCGCTCATGCTCGATCCCGAGCGGCTCGACCGCATCTGCGCCGCCCTCGACGATCCGGATGTGACGCTGCCCGGCCTGACCGCCATGGTCCGCGAGATGATCAAGGTGACGCAGCCCGTCGCCATCGCCCCGGGGAGCGTCGTGGTGATCCTCGGCGCCTTCTGGATCTTTCCGCAAGCGCTCCCGATCTTCTTTCGCCTTCGCCAGAGCGGCGTGAAGATCGGAGTCTATATCTACGATCTGATTCCGTATTCCCATCCCGAGTTCTGCGTAAGCACGAACATCACCGACTTCGTATATAATTTTGTCTATCTCGTCTACAGTTCCGATTTCATCCTGACGATCTCGGAGCGCACGCGCCTCGACGTCACGGGCTTCCTGGCGGAGATTGGCGTTGAGAAACCCGTCGAGGTGGTGCCGCTCGCCCATGAGTTGAAGCTGTCCGTCGACCCCATAGACGAGCCGGCCTGGCTTGAGCGCGCGGGTCTCACGGAGGATTTCGTCCTCTGCGTGGGCTCGATAGAGGTGCGCAAGAACCATATGCTGCTTTTCCATCTCTGGCGGCGGCTGCACCGGCTCCACGGCGACGCCCTGCCGAAGCTCGTCTTCGCGGGCCGGCAGGGATGGCTGGTCGAAAACCTGCTGACGCAGCTTGAGGCGACGCGCTATGTCGGCGGCAGGATCGTCATCCTGCGCGAGACCTCCAACGCCGAGCTCAGCGCGCTCTACAAGGCGTGCCTGTTCACCGTCTATCCCAGTTTCGTGGAAGGGTGGGGCCTGCCGGTGGGCGAGAGCCTCGTCTTCGGCAAGCCCTGCGCCGCCTCGGGCGCGAGCTCGATCCCCGAGGTAGGGGGCGATCTGGTCGAGTATTTCGACCCGCACTGCCTGCCCGAGGCCGAGACGGTGATCACGCGGCTGCTCTTCGACCCCGAGCACCGGGCGCGCCAGACCGCGCGCATCGCGCGCGAGTTCCGACCCCGCGCCTGGGCCGATTGCGCGGCGGCCTTCGACGCGGCGGTGCGGCGGCTGACGGCGCAGGTGGATTTCCGCGACCCCGCCCGCGCGGCGGCGCGTCTGCAGCCCGAGCGGCTCTACCGTCTGGGCAAGCGCTGGATCGACTACACAGACCCTGCGACGCTCGACGAGCGCCGCGTCGAGCTTGTTCTCGGCGAGGGCTGGCACCCCGTTGAGCAATGGGGGGTCTGGGCGGCGCACCCGCAAGCGGAGGCGATCCTCGGCCTCGACGGCACGACGGACGCAGCGATCGTCTGCTTCGCCGTCTGCAGGCCGCCTAGCAATCCCCGCATGGAGATCATGATCGAACCCTGCGGAGATCCCGCCGCATCCGCGCGGGAAGCAGAAGCGCATCCCACGCCGCAGACGGGTCCGGGCTTCGTGGCGGCGCGCGTCACGCCGGATCCGGGCGGTGTGGTCAGGCTCTTCCTGCGCAGCGTCCTAGTCGGACCGCTGTCGCCTCTGCCGGGGGGCGATCCAAGGTCGCTCCGGGCCGGGCTTCTGGGCGTGGGGTGGTGCGCCGCCGACGACACTGAGGCCTGGGCGCGGCTGCGTGCGCGCATGGAGGTCGCACGCAGTTGACCCCAACGGTTCTCTACGGTTGCACTCATCGCTTGGCGATGGCATCGCGAGGTTGCGGCGGCGTGATGGAGGGGGTCCATGACCCATGACGGCGGAGCGACGACGGCCTCGGGCGGGGCGGTCTGCGAGGACGATGTCGTCGCGCTCTATCACTGCCTGCTCGACCGTGCGCCCGAGAGCCGCTTCGCGATCGAGGCGCATATGACGGCGCCGAGCGTCAGGGCGCTGGTGACCGCACTGGTCGCAGCGCCGGAGTATCAGGCCCTCCACCGGGGCGTGCACCCTTGGGAGATCTTCGCCGCGAGCTGCGACGCGCGGTCGATTATCCTCTCCCACGCGGCCCCCACGCCCGCGTCACGGCCGGGCTGCCTGACGAACTATCTTGGCGTCACGACCGATGTGCGCTTCGTGGCGAGCCTCGCCTCCCGCGGCGGGGAGGTCGAGGGGCCGCCGATCCCAGGCAATTTTCACGCCGAGATGGTCGAATGGGCCGCAGTGCTGCGGTCGGTGGACTTGGCGCGCGGACGCTATGCGGTGCTCGAGCTCGGCGCGGGTTGGGGCTGCTGGATGGTGAACGCCGCCGCGGCCGCCCGCGCGCGCGGGCTCGCCACCTTCGCCGTCGGCGTCGAGGGCGACCCCGATCATGTCGCCTTCATGCGCGCGCACTGCGCGGGCAACGGCTTCGGCGAGGATGTGGCCCAGATCGTCGCGGCCGTGGCGGGTCCGGCCGCGGGTGTCGCACTGTTCCCGATGTTTCAGACCGGCGCCGAGCATTACGGGCAGGAGCCCCGGTTCTTTCCGGACGCCGCTGCGGCCGAGGCGGCGCTGGCGACCGGGGCCTTCCGTCAGACGCCGGTGGTTACGCTGTCGGCGCTTCTGGGCGAGCACGGGCCAGTCGATCTCGTGCACATCGACATCCAGGGCGGCGAGACCGACCTCGTGGCCGGCTCGCTCGACGCCCTCGGTCGGCTCTGCCGCTATCTGGTGATCGGCACCCACAGCCGCACGATCGACGGCGATCTGCTGCGCCTGCTTGGCGGTGCCGGCTGGACGCTCGAGTTCGAGAAGCCTGCCACCATCGCGATCGATCCGGCAGGCGGCACCGCCACCCTGCTGGACGGCACACAGGGCTGGCGGAACTCGAGATTGTGAGGGGGCAGATTTCCAACCTCGAGCGCGTTCGTCTGCGGCGCCGCCGCAAGCTGTCTTCCGCCGAAGAACGATGGAGGATCGTATGAATTTTCCCGAAGATGTGGACTCGACCAGAGTTCCGGACGCCGCCGGTTCGGCGCCCGCCTCTGTCGGTCTCGAAGACGTCGCCTGGTCCGGCGACGCTCAGACGGCGGATTGCGCCGCGCCAGCAGAATACGGAGTCACGTGGCGTGACGCGGCACGCGCGAGGGCGCTGTCGGTGATCCGCGATACGAATCTGCACTATGTGCTTTACGGCCATGCGCAGGGGCGCGGCTATCTTGGTCGGCTGGCCGTCAGGCCGCGCCGGGTTGTTTTGATCTCACCGAGCCACGGAAAGCAGTGTGGCATCGGCGAGTACGGTCGGTATCTCGCGGAGCAGTTCGCCGCGATGGGACTGGAGGTGACTGTCCACCGGACCTCGGCGGCGGCTCTAGCCCTGCCGACCGATGCGCTGGACGGCGCGCTCGTCCTAGTGAACCACGGACCCGGCCTGTTCGACGGGCTGAACGCGCGCCTGTCGCAGGGTGAATCGACTGGCGTACTGATCCATAATCTTCAGCATCTGGTCCGCGACCGCCGCGCCATAGTCGTGGTGCTGCATCATTCGCTGCTGGACGCTGACCACGAGCTGCTGTTCAGCCGGCAGGCGCAAATCCTAGCCGCGCCGATCACCCAGGTGAGCTTCGTATCCTCGGGCGCGCGGCACTTCTTCATGGCGGCGCTGGAACTCGGCATATCTCCGGTGCCCGCGCCGGACCATGTGTATGACGTTGATCGCAACGGACGACCAGAGAAAGTCGGTTTCTTTGGTTTCTTCCAGTATGGTGGAAAGGACTTTGAAGCTCTGATACATTTGGCGCGGGAGCTTCGCGCAGTTTTGATCGGAAGCGTTGCCACAATAGGCCAATTCGATGTCGATAAGCTCGACGAAACTTTAAAAAATAGTGGGATTGAACATAATATTAGTAGTGGCTGGCTTCCTGATGTTGATTTAATGGACAGCCTTATTGAATCAGATTATTTTTATATTCCACAGAAGGATTACGATCACTGGAATAACTCGGCCACCGCAAGGTTTGTATGCCAGTTAGACAGGCCTCTATTTCTGCCGCCACACCAGCCGTTTCTTGACATGACTGATGCGGCAATTTTTGCTACAAAGGAGGATTTGCCGCGGATCGTGGCGGCGATCCGAGAGCCGAGCCGCTATCGCGAGGCGGTCGAACGTGTCCGGGGATTCCGGCAGCGAGCCGAGATGATCGAGACGGCGCGCGCGCTGCTCGAGGAGCTGCCAGACGCCCTCGCGCGGATGGGCGAGGAACTGCTGATCGGCGCGGCCGAGTGTTCCTACGAGCGCTTCCTTGAGCTGGGACCATCGGAGCGGGTCGACTTCCTGCGCGCCATGGACGCGCCATACGAGGCGGCTTTGCCGGATCGCGTTCCCTCACTTTGGCGCACGCCCATCGGCCTCCAGTTCTGGCGTAAGCACTACGAGCTGGGCGACCTCGTCGAGGATACAGTCCTCGAATCGATCCATTCGGTGTTCGTGGCCATATGCAAGCGTCCGCCATTTCTTTCGGAGCTCCTTAGCGTGTCAGCACTCGGCGACGGCGCCGCGCAAGTGTCGAGCGCCATCGACGCGGCGCTCGCGGTGCGCGGGCGGCTGTTCCATGAGCCCGAGATCGTCTTTCTTGAACGGGGGCGGATCGTGAGCACACCGGATTTCATCCGGCCGGAACGGATCGCAGCCTTTGCAGCCGACAAGGCGCGACGTCGCGCTGAAATCTCCCGCTGGGGTGCCGAGACTGAGATCGATGACGCCAGACAGCGCCCGATGATCAGCAACCTCGTAGAATTGCTTTTATTGCCCCCCGACGAGATCCTTCGGCGGCGCGCGCCGATCGATCTCGGCGCGCTGGATTTCGAAGCGATCCAGGTGCCGCGGCGGCTGATTGATCGACTGACCCGGTTGCAGACGGCAGCTGCGGCCGCGAACATCGTCCTGAGCGACGCGCTTGTCTTCGATCAGCCGATCCCTGGTCCGCTGGACCCTCGCGCGCGCTTCTATGAGGCGCAGGATTTCTTACCCCTCAATGGAGACATGTTCCTACTTCACGCAAGTCGCGCCCTGCGCAAGCGCGAGCCGACGGCCGTCGAGATGGTGATGATGCGGTCCCGGCTTTCGAGCGGCGGCAAGCGGAGCGTGCTGCGCGACCTAGCCGAGAGGGCCGGCGGGCGTGTTATGCTCAGCGGCCTCGACGCCCATCCGGACGCTCTTGTCGAAGCCGAGTTCGCGGCCTTCATCGCCAGCGCGCGCGATCCGCTGTTCGGATCGATCGACACCCGCAACGGCTACGAAGTCCAAAGGCGCATGAATGAGCGCTGGTGGATCTGGATTAATGCGCAGATGGATGCGCTCTGGCTGGAGATCGGGGGGTCGATCCAAGCGCTGAACCAGGTCATCGTGCAGTTGGATGCGCCTGTGGCCTCTGACGCCGCCTGCAGCGCCCCCGCGCGCGGGCTGCCGATCGCGACGGTTTCCACGGTATCCTTCGATGTCGCGGGACGGGTTCGGATTCGCTGCGGCGAAGATCTGCTAGTCGACCAGACTGGCGGGATACTGCTGAGAAATGCCCTGACGGGATTCTACGACCTCGAACCCAACGGCGTCTGGACCAGGGGCGGCGCAGGTGAACTCCGTCTCCTCCTCGAGGCCGAGGTGCCGGGACAGCTCGTCGTCGAGCCCGAAATCCTCCTGAGCTACCGGGTGTTCGGTTCGAATTTCCTCGGTAGCCGCCGAGTCACTGTCGCGCTGCGGTCTACGGTCGGGCATGAGGGCGTCGCGCCAGTTGTAATTTTCGAGGAACAGGTCGATGCGGACGCAGATTACGTTGCGACCCTGCGCTGTCCCCCGCTTGAGGACGGCGCGCTTCTGAATCTGCAGGTTCTCATCTCGGCGACGACCAGCCCGCATGTGGCCGGGATCTCCGCAGACACGCGCGACCTCGGCGTGTTCCTCCAGCGTGTCGCCATCGTCGATCGCGCGGCTGTGCCTAGTTAAGATGGCCGCCGCCGGATATTCGCGCCGGCGGCGAAGGAGCCACCGACAATCCTGAGCCTAGCCGGAGGCCGTAGCAGTGTCCCGACATTTTCTAATCTGCTTCGGTCTACCAAAAGCGGGCACAACATTTCTACATAGGCAATTGTCAGCACTACCTAATAAATTCAACATGTCTATCGGGTTCAAAGAGATCGATTATTTTCGATCTGGGCGGAATTTCAGGCAATATATTTCCAATTTTGATTCTCATGCAGGCGAGGAGAAGATTTTTTTCGACGCATCCCCATTGTATTTTGACAGTATTGGTGTCGCATTACCAAATTTGGAGGAATGCCTACGTGGCTGTATGATTGACGTCGTGTTGTGTCTGCGAGCCCCCTTCGAGCGTGCGTATTCAGAGTACTTGCATGACGTATCAGCAAATCTGAGAGTTTTTGGACATGGCTCTTATAATTTCTACGAACCTTCAGTATATGCAAAATATTTTATCCCAATGGTGTCCAGAGTGCGTCTTTTGCAAGCTCGACTGGGGCCAGAGCGAGTTCATCACTTCTCGTTTGCGGCGAACAACGCCCAATTTGAGGCGTTTCTTCGTCGCTCTGCGGGCCTTCCAGACGGTTGGTCACTCGACTACGACAGCAATCTCGACGCAGGCTTCACTTCGCCACAGATTTTCTACAATGAGCACGAGGACATGTTAGTTTGCCTCCGTGACGGGCTGTATGAGTTGCCTCGTAGATGGCTGTTGACGGTCAATCGACAGTATTCGAGCTTGCATCCCGACATCGCACCGCGGATCGGCCGCAGCATGCTCACAGCCCAGGCTAGCATCACACGCATCTTCGACCTTTCGTGCATCCCCGACGCGGGTTTCGACCGCGTACGCGCTGACTACGAAGAGGCCTGCGCGCTGCTCGACACGGCTCCGTCCCTCGAAGACCGATACGCCGTGTATGTGTCGAAGGTCAGCGACACGCTGCCCGACAGCGTTGCGTCCCGGCTGAATAGGCTGGCTGGTCCAGCAGACGCGCTAGGCGAGATTTACGACCAACCCCTAAGGTTGAGCGCCGAAGCAATCCTCGCTATGCTTGGCGACCCGGGCTCCGTGGCAAAGCAGGTGGCGACCGTGGATCTGGCTGCAATGGGGGGCGCGGCGGGCTCCCAGGCGTTGCTGGATGGCCTCGCCGCCATGGAGGCGCGCCACGGCCTGCCTCCCCAATGGATGGACCTACTTGTCCACGATCTCGTGCGCAGTCGGCGATTTGACGATCTTGAAGCGCTTCTCGGACGTTACGGCGGGGCAGGCGGCCTCTTCCAGGCGACCGACATCAGGGCGCTGCGCGATCGGGTCGAGCCGCCGCTCACAGCCGAAGAGCTGCGGCGTCTCTCGGCCATCGGGCTCGTCGTGTAGTGTCAATCGGCACTGAACCGGGGGCCTGAACTCAATAGCCGGGCCGCGTGTTCCACTCGGATCGCGGATCCCAATACGCCTCCGAGTCGCATAGCGATCTACTGAAGGAACACGGCTTCGTCGGTTCCATGAGCCGGCGCGGCAACCCATACGACAACCCGCAGGCCGAGAGCCTCATGAAGACGCTGAAGCTGAAGGACGTCTATCTGATGGAGTACGAAACCTTCGAGGATGTCGCCGTCGGCGTGCCCCGCTTCATCGAAGCCTACAACGAAAGACGACTGCACTCAGCCCTGGGGCATCTCAGCCCCACCCAGTTCGAGGACTGCAACGCCTGCGCTCCCGTCAAAACCGCCGCGTGATCGTGTCCACCCGAGGGGGCGCACTCCACCGCGTTGGGCGGAGGCCGTTTTCAGTCACCGGGTCGCGTCCGCTCCCAACCAGCGAGGAGGCCTTGAGGATCATGACCGCCCGGCTCGTTCTCGATCCGCTGCTGCTCGCCACGCCGCGCGTGCTGGTCGACCTCACGCGTCTGATCAGGCGGCGCGCGCAGCCCTTCGCGACTGGCGTCGACCGGATCGACGTCGCCATCGCCCAGGAGCTGCGCGTGCGTTTCCGCGAGGCCTGCGGTTTCGTGCACGCCGCGGCCTTCGGTCCCGCGCTCCTGCCGCATGCGGTCGGCGCGGCGCTGCTCGACGCGGTCGCGGCGCGCTGGCGCGGCGACGCCCCGGCCGCGCCGTCCTCGGCGCTGCCCGCTCTCGCCCGCGGCGTGATCCGCCGCCTCCCTGCCGCCGAGCGCGCCGAGACGACTTATGTCGTCGCCTCGCATTCGGGGTTGGCGCAGCGGCGGGGCGCTCTCGCCCGGCTCGATCCCGGCGCGCGGATGCGCCGGCTCGCCTATGTGCACGACCTGATCCCGATCGACT
>NZ_DAIQNN010000066.1:0-17507 GCF_036788415.1 Rubrimonas sp.
TGCCGCTCGACATCGGCGTGCTGCATTTCGTCGGGATCGGCGGCATCGGCATGTCGGGCATCGCCGAAGTGCTGCTGACGCTCGGCTATCAGGTGCAGGGCTCGGACCTGAAGGAGAGCCCGATCACCGAGCGTCTGCGCGGCATGGGCGCGGAGATCTTCATCGGCCAGAAGGCCGCGAACATCGGCGCGGCGAAAGTCGTGGTGATCTCCTCGGCGATCAAGCCGGGCAATCCCGAACTCGACGCCGCCCGCGCCGCCGCGCTGCCCGTCGTGCGCCGCGCCGAGATGCTGGCCGAACTCATGCGGCTGAAGCAGAACGTCGCGGTGGCCGGCACGCATGGCAAGACGACCACGACCTCGATGGTCGCGGCGCTGCTCGACGGCGGGGGGATCGACCCCACCGTCGTCAATGGCGGGATCATTCAGGCCTACGGCTCGAACGCGCGGATCGGGGCGGGCGACTGGATGGTGGTCGAGGCCGACGAGAGCGACGGCACCTTCGTCAAGCTGCCCGCCACCATCGCCGTCGTGACCAACATCGACCCCGAGCATCTCGACCATTACGGCGATTTCGACGGGGTGCGCGACGCCTTCCTGACCTTCGCCTCCAACATTCCATTCTACGGGCTGGCGGTCTGCTGCATCGACCACCCCGAAGTGCAGGCGCTGATCGGCAAGATCGACGACCGCCGGGTGGTGACCTACGGCTTCTCGCGCCAGGCCGACATCCGGGCCGAGAACCTCGTCTGGGAGAACGGCTCGGGCCGCTTCGACGTGGTCGCCCGCCGAAAGGACGGCGAGGACCGGTTGGAGGGTCTGGTCCTGCCGATGCCGGGCGAGCACAACGTCTCGAACGCGCTGGCCGCCATCGCGGTCGCGCGCGAACTCAAGATCGGCGACGCGGCGATCCGGCGGGCGCTGGCGGGGTTCAAGGGCGTCAAGCGCCGCTTCACCCGCGTCGGCGACTGGAACGGGGTGGCGATCATCGACGATTACGGCCACCACCCGGTCGAGATCGCCGCCGTGCTCAAGGCGGCGCGCGCCGCGACCTCCGGGCGGCTGATCGCTGTGCATCAGCCGCACCGCTATTCACGGCTGCACGACCTGTTCGACGCCTTCTGCGCCTGCTTCAACGACGCCGATCTTGTGGCGATCTCCGACGTCTACGCGGCGGGCGAGCCGCCGATCCCCGGCGTCAGCCGCGACGCGCTGGTGGGCGGCTTGCGCGGCCACGGCCACCGCAACGTGCGCGCGGTGGGCGACGGGCCTGAGGCGCTGGCGGAACTCGTCGCGGCGGAGGCGAAGCCCGGCGACATGGTGGTGTGCCTCGGCGCCGGGGCTATCAGCGGTTGGGCCAACGCGCTGCCCGAGGCGCTGTCGCGGAAGGGAGAGGCGGCGTGAGTCTGATCCTCTGGGGCCGGCGCAGCTCGGCCAATGTGCAGAAAGTCCTCTGGGCGCTCGCCGAACTCGGCCTCCCCTTCGAGCGGCGCGTCGTCGGCGGCCAGTTCGGCGGCGTGGACGACGCCGCCTATCGCGCAATGAACCCCAACGCGCTGGTGCCCGCGCTGCAGGACGGCGCGCTGACGCTGTTCGAATCGGATGCGATCCTGCGGCATCTGGCGCGCACGCGGGGCATGGGGACGCTCTGGCCCGCCGACCCCGCCCACGCCGCGCGCGCCGACATGTGGACCGTCTGGGCGAGCGGAACGCTCAACGGGGCCATCGCGCCGATCTTCTTCGCCACGGTGCGCAAGCCGCGCGCCGAGCAGGACGTCGCCGCGCTTCGGCCGGCGGCGGCGACGCTCGCCGCCCGCGTCGCGCTGCTCGACGCGGCGCTGGCGGGGCGCGACTGGCTCTGCGGCGACGCCTTCTCCTTCGGCGAGATCGCGCCGGCGATCTTCGCCCGGCGCGCGGCCAACCTGCCCTTCGGCGCGGCGAGCGGCGCCAACGTCGCCGCGTGGCTGTCGCGCATGGCGGACCGCCCCGGCTGGTCGGACTGGGTGGACGTTCCGACCGGAAGCTGCCTTGAGGAATGGACGGCGCACGAGAAGGCGCTGGGGTGAGCGCAAGCGCCGACCCGCTCGACGGCGCCGCCCTGCTGCGCCGGGCGCCCGCGGCGCGCGGGGCGCTGACGCCGATGCGCCCGCTCGCCGATCTGACCTGGCTGCGCGTGGGCGGGCCGGCGGAAGTCCTGTTCCAGCCGGCTGACGCGGAGGACCTGTCGGCGTTTCTCGCCGCCCTTCCCGAGGACGTTCCCGTTGCGCCGCTCGGCGTTGGCTCGAACCTGATCGTGCGCGACGGCGGACTGCCGGGCGTTTCCATCCGCCTCGGGCGCGGATTCGCGGGCATCGAGGCCGTCGGTCCGACAGCGATGCGCTGCGGCGCCGCCGCTCTCGACGCGCGCGTGGCGCTCGCGGCGGCGGAGCGCGGTATCGCGGGGTTCGAATTCCTGCGCGGCGTGCCGGGCGCGATCGGCGGCGCTTTGCGGATGAACGCGGGCTGCTACGGACGCTATGTCGCCGACCTGTTTCGCAGCGCCGTCGCCCTCGACCGGCGAGGCCGCCGGGTCGAGCTTCGCCCCGCCGACATGGCCTTCGCCTATCGCGACTGCGGACTGCCGGACGATCTGATCTTCCTGGAGGCGACGCTGGAGGGCGAAGTGGGCGCGCCGGAGGCGATTCGCGCGCGGATGGACGCTCTGATGGCGCAGCGCGCCGCGACTCAGCCGGTGAAGGAGCGCAGCGCGGGCTCGACCTTCCGCAACCCCGCCGGCTTCTCCTCGACGGGCGGGCCCGACGACAGCCACGAATTGAAGGCGTGGCGGCTGATCGACGAGGCGGGGTGCCGGGGGATGCGGCTCGGCGGCGCGCAGGTCTCGCCGATGCATCCAAACTTCCTCGTCAACACCGGCGGGGCCACGGCGGCGGACATCGAAAATCTCGGCGAAGCCGTGCGACGAAGGGTTTTGGAAACTTTTAACCTTCAGCTAGAGTGGGAGGTGAAGCGGATCGGGCTGCGCCGTCCCGGCGAGGCCGCGACCGACTGAGCTACGACCGACCGGAGATCAACTCCGGCGGGCAAATGATTGAGGACGATGCGGGCATGTCGAGCAGGGCCCCCCGCGTCGCAGTGCTGATGGGCGGCTGGTCGGCCGAGCGAGACGTGTCGCTCGTCTCCGGTCGGGAGTGCGCCCGCGCGCTGCGCGCAGCAGGCTATGAAGCGGTCGAGATCCACGCGGGACGCGATCTCGCTGAGCAATTGCGCGCCTGCGAGCCCGACATCGCCTTCAACGCCCTGCATGGCCGCTGGGGCGAGGACGGCTGCGTGCAGGGCCTGCTCGAAGTGCTCGGCCTGCCCTACACCCATTCCGGCGTGCTCGCTTCGGCGCTGGCCATGGACAAGGCGCGCGCCCGCGACGCCTTCGCCGCGGCGGGCCTGCCTGTCGCGGCGGGGCGGCTCGTCCCCTCCGCCGAGATCGCCGCCGGCCACCCGATGCCGCCGCCCTATGTCGTCAAGCCGAACAACGAGGGCTCTTCGGTCGGCGTGATCATCGTGCCTGAGGGCGCCAACGCGCCTGCGAGGCTCGCCCCAGACGCACCCGAAACGTTGCTGGTCGAGGCTTTCGTTCCGGGGCGCGAGCTGACGGTCGCAGTGCTCGGCGACCGCGCGCTCGGCGTCACCGACATCGTGCCGGCCTCGGGCTGGTACGACTATCACGCGAAATACGCCGCCGGGGGGTCGCGCCATGTCGTGCCCGCCGAGATTCCAGACGAGATCGCCGCGCTCTGCTGCGAGATGGCGCTGCGCGCCCATCGCGCGCTCGGCTGCCGGGGCCTGTCGCGCGCCGATTTCCGCTGGGACGAGGCGAAGGGGGCCGCCGGGCTGGTCCTGCTCGAAGTCAACACCCAGCCGGGCATGACGCCCACCTCGCTCGCGCCCGAGCAGGCGGCGGCGGTGGGGATCGACTTTCCCACCCTGTGCCGATGGATCGCGGAGGACGCCTCATGCGGGCGCTGACGCGGCGCCTGCGCGCGCGCGCGGGCTGGGCCGGCCGATCGGCGCCCGACCCTGCGCCGGCCCCCTGGCGTTACCGGCTGTCGCGGTTGTGGCGGCGGCGCTGGGTGCGGCGGGCGGTACTCGCGCAGGCGCCGGCGCTGGCGCTGGGCGCGTTCGCCGTCGGTCTCGCCGCCGATCCCGCGACCCATGCGGCGCTGGCGGAGCGCGCGGCCGAGTTGCGCGCGGCTCTCGATTCGCAGCCGCAGTTCAAGGTGCGCGAGATCGAGGTGGAGGGCGCGTCGGACGAGCTCGCCCCGGTCGTGCGGGACGCGCTGGGCGACGCGATGGGCGCGTCGTCGCTCGCGCTCGACCCCGCAGCTCTGCGCGCCCGCGTCGAGGCGCTTCCCCGCGTCGCGGCGGCCCGGATCGCGCTCGAAGCCCCGGGCCTTCTGCGCGTCGGCGTGACCGAGCGCCGCCCCGCCGCGCTGTGGCGCGTCGCCGGACGGTTGCGGGTGATCGACGCCGAGGGGCACGATCTCGGCCCCGTCGCGCGCCGCGCCGACCGCCCCGACCTGCCGCTGCTGCTGGGCCCCGGCGCCGACCGCGCCGCCGCCGAAGGGCTGGCGCTGATCGCGCAGGCCGCGCCGCTGGCCCCGCGGCTGCGCGGGCTCGTCCGCGTCGGCGACCGACGCTGGGACATGGCGCTCGACCGCGACGTGACGATCCGCCTGCCCGCGGTCGCCCCGCGCGACGCGCTCGCCGCGGCGCTGGCGCTTCAGGCGGAGGCGCAGGTGCTCGACCGCGACATCCGGGCGCTCGACCTGCGCCTGGCCGACCGCCCGACGCTGCGGCTCGGCCCCGCCGCCGCCGAGGCGCTGGAGCTGCGGCGCGCCGCCGCCCGCCCTGGAGAGGACGCATGAGCCAGACCGCCAGCCTCGCGCCGATGCGCGCCATGCGCGAGCGCTTCCGGGCGGCGCTGAGGCGCGGGTTGATCGGCGTGCTCGACATCGGCTCGTCCAAGACCTGCTGTCTGATCCTGCGCGTCGACGCCCAGCGGCTCCAGCGCGCGCATCAGGACGGCGCGCTGCACGACGCGCTGGGCGCGCTGCGCGTCGTCGGGGCCGGGGTGACGCGCTCTCGCGGGGTGCGGCTCGGCGAGATCGCCGACATGGAGGAAGCGTGCCGCGCGATCCGCACCGCCCTCGAACTCGCCGAGAAGATGGTCGGCGAGCGCGTCGATCAGGTGGTGGTCGGACTGTCGGGCGGGCGGCCCGAAAGCGGCGCCGCCCATGCGGTCGCGATGCTCGAAGGCTTGGAGGCCGCCGACCGCGACGTGGCGCGCGTCGTCACCTCCTGTCGGATCGAGCGGGCGGAGGGGCGCGAGACGCTGCACGCCCAGCCGGTGAATTTCGCGCTCGACGGGGTGAGCGGGCTCAACGATCCGCGCGGCATGAGCGGCAAGCGGATCGCCTGCGACATGCATGTGGTCAGCGTCGCAGCGACCCCGTTGCGCAACCTCGCCGCCTGCGTGCGCCGCTGCGACCTGGAGCTGGCGGGCGTGGTCTGCGCCTCTTACGCCTCCGGCCTGTCGGCGCTGGTGGAGGACGAGCAGAAGCTCGGCGCGGCCTGCATCGACATGGGCGCGGGGTCGACCGGCCTGTCGGTGTTCCTGCGCGGCCACCTGATCCACGCAGACAGCGTGCGCGTCGGCGGCGACCACATCACCCACGACATCGCGACCGGCCTGGCCATGCCGAGCGCGGCGGCGGAGCGGATCAAGACGTTGCATGGCGGCGCCGTGGCGACCGGCCTCGACGACCGCGAGATGATCGAAGCTCCGCGGCTCGGCGAGTTCGACGCCTTCGAGGACGGCGAGGCCGAATATGTCGCCGGCGACCGCCGGCGCATCAGCCGGGCCATGTTGATCGGCGTGATCCGGCCGCGGCTGGAGGAGATCCTCGAGACCGCTCGCGACCGGCTGCGGGCTGCGGGCTTCGAGCATCTGCCCGGGCGTCGCATCGTGCTGACGGGCGGCGCCTCGCAGCTCGCCGGGCTCGAGGAGGCGGCGCAGCGCATCCTCGGGCGGCGCGCGCGGATCGGGCGGCCGATCCGCCTCGCAGGGCTGCCGCCCAACGCGTCGGGCCCCGATTTCGCCACGGCGGTGGGACTGTGCGCGCTGGCGGCGCGGCCGCAGGACGAAATGTGGGATTTCGACGCCCCGCTCGCCCCGAGCGGGCGAGGGGCGCTCGACCGGGCCGTGCGATGGTTTCGGGATAATTGGTGAAAGGCGTGCGGAGTTCGTGTAGGGTTTGCGATCAAGCGAAGGTCGCCGGAGAGCGACCGTCGGAAAGCGACGACCAAAAAGACGACGACCAAAAGACGACCGAGCAGCAGTGCGGCGAAAACAGGCGGAACACATATGGCCCTCAATCTGAAGGCGCCGGAGACGCATGATCTCCGGCCACGGATCATCGTATTCGGCGTCGGCGGCGCCGGCGGCAACGCCGTGAACAACATGATCGAGAAACATCTGGAGGGCGCGGAGTTCGTGGTTGCGAACACCGACGCGCAGGCGCTGGCGCAGAGCGCCGCGACCCGCAAGTTGCAGCTCGGTTCGGGCGTGACGCAGGGGCTCGGGGCCGGCGCCAAGCCGCAGGTCGGCGCGCAGGCCGCCGAGGAGAGCCTCGAGGAGATCGTCGACAATCTCGCCGGCTCCCACATGTGCTTCATCACCGCCGGCATGGGCGGCGGCACCGGCACCGGCGCCGCCCCCGTGATCGCGCGCGCGGCGCGCGAGATGGGGATCCTCACCGTCGGCGTCGTGACCAAGCCCTTCCAGTTCGAAGGCTCGACGCGGATGCGGCTCGCCGAGGGCGGCATCGACCAGCTGCAGCAGGTGGTGGACACGCTGATCGTGATCCCCAACCAGAACCTGTTCCGCATCGCCAACGAGCGCACGACCTTCGCCGAAGCCTTCATGATGGCCGACGACGTGCTCTATCAGGGCGTCAAGGGCGTCACCGACCTGATGGTGCGCCCCGGCCTCATCAACCTCGACTTCGCCGACGTGCGCGCGGTGATGGACGAGATGGGCAAGGCGATGATGGGCACCGGCGAGGCCGAGGGCGACACCCGCGCCATCGACGCCGCCGAGAAGGCCATCGCCAACCCGCTGCTCGACGAAGTGTCGCTCAAGGGCGCGCGCGGCGTGCTGATCAACATCACCGGCGGCTACGACCTGACGCTGTTTGAACTCGACGAGGCCGCCAACCGCATCCGCGCCGAAGTCGATCCGGAGGCGAACATCATCGTCGGCAGCACGCTCGACCCCGACATGGGCGGCAAGATGCGCGTGTCGGTGGTGGCCACGGGCATCGAGGCGCTGCATCAGCAGGTCGCGACGCCGCATGCCGACCACCAGACGCACCGTCCGCGCCTCGTCGACGCCCAGCCGGCGCAGCCTGCGCCGCAGATGTCGCCGCGGCCGGCGCTCCAGCCGGCGACGGCGCATCGGGCCGTCGAACCCGCGCAGGCGCCCGCGCAGGCCCCCGCGCCGGCGCCGGCGCCGCGGGTGGTCGCCGCCGAGCCGGCGCCGGTCGCCGCGCCGTCGCGCCGCGCCGATCCGTTCGGCGAGGATGCGCTGTTCGACCTCGACGACGGGTCGCTCGCGGCGGCCCCGCCGCGCCCGGCGCCCGCCGAGCCCGCGCGCGAGCACCCCTTCCTCGCCGCCGAGCGCGCGGAGCGCGCTGTGGCGAGCGGCGCGGCGCCCGTCGCGGCGGCGCCCGCTTCGGTCGCTTCCGCCGCGGGGCAGCAGCCCCGTCCGGCGGCGGGCGAGGCGCAGCCGCGGCTGAGCTTCAACAATCTGATCCACCGCATGACCGGCGCGCGCCCGGAGAGGAAGGAGGACTTCCCCTTCACCTCCGAAGCGATGGGCCGCGAACCCTATCGCCGGCCCGCCGAGCGGCCGGGCGAGCGCAGCGCCGACCACGTTCCCCCGCGCGACGAGGAGGATCTGCGCATGGAAGTCCCCGCCTTCCTGCGCCGTCAGGCGAACTGATAGCCGCGCCGCGTTGACGTTTCGCGCCGCCTCCGCCCGGAGGCGGCGCTTTTGATTCCAAGACGTTCGCCGCCCCGCTTTGTTTCAGCCGGTAACAATCCTTGATTTGTGCGATGCGGCGCCCGCCGTTAGCGTGCGAGCATAAACAAAAACTTCGAGGCGGTTTCACCATGCAGCGCACTCTCGCACGATCGGTCGGCCTGTCCGGCGTCGGCCTTCACGGCGGCGCTCCGGCGCGCCTGACCCTGCGTCCGGCGCCGGCTGACGCCGGGATCGTCTTCTGCCGGATCGACGTCGCCGACCGCGACCAACGCGTTCCCGCGCGCTGGGACCGGGTGAGCGACACGCGGCTCAACACAACGATCTCCAACGCCGAGGGCGTGAGCGTCTCCACCATCGAGCATCTGATGGCCGCGCTCGCCGCTTCGGGCGTCGACAACGCGCTGATCGACATCGACGGGCCGGAAATTCCGATCATGGACGGCAGCGCCGCGCCCTTTCTGCGCGCGATCCGCAGCGTCGGCCTCGCAGCGCAGGGCGCGCCGCGCCGTGCGATCCGCGTGCTGCGCCCGGTGTCGGTGCGGCGGGGCGATGCGACGGCGTCGCTGTCGCCTTCCGACCGCTTCGAGATCGGTTTCGCGATCGACTTCGCAGACGCCGCCATCGGCGCGCAATCGGGCGACCTCGTCGTCGACGGCGACAGCTTCGCGCGCGAGCTCGCCGATTGCCGGACCTTCGGGCGGCTCGCCGAGATCGAGCAGCTGCGCAGGATGGGTCTCGCGCTCGGCGGCGGGCTGCACAACGCCATCGTGGTCGATGGCGACCGGGTGCTGAACCCGGAGGGTCTGCGGCGCTCCGACGAGTTCGTGCGCCACAAGATGCTCGACGCGGTGGGCGATCTCGCGCTGGCCGGCGCGCCGATCCTCGGTCGCTACGAGGGCGCGCGGGCCGGGCACGAGGTGACCAATCTGCTGCTGCGCGCGCTGTTCTCCGATGCGGCGGCCTGGGCGTGGGTGGACGCGCCCGAGGCTTGCGACGACGCGTCGTCGGACGCTCTGCGGATCGCCGCCGAATAAGGCGACAGCGGCGCCCGGCGCGGGCGCCGCACGACGCCGGCCCGCCTCAGTCGAGCGCCTCGCAGCCGCTGGGGGGGCAGCTGCAAAGCTCGTCGCGGCGCGGATGGCCGGTCGCGGCGGCGGCCTCGCGCAGGGCGCTGCGCAGGCCCTCCTCGAAGACCGGATGATAGAAGGGCATGGCGAGAATGTCGCTGAGCGTCAGCTCGCGGGTGAGCGCCAGCGCCAGCAGATGGGCGAGGTGCTCGGCCGCGGGGGCGCACATTTCGGCGCCGAGCAGGCGCCCGGTGGCGCGGTCGGCGTAGACGCGCAGCACGCCCTCGGCCTTGTCGGCGGTGCGGGCGCGGCCCTGCCGACCGAAATCCACCGCGCCGACCACGATCGCATCGGGGTCGAGATCGGCGAAGCGGTCGCCGACGCGGGCCACCTGCGGCGCGCAGAACACGATGGCGATCTCGGGGCGGCGACAGAACGGGACGGCCGCGTCCGACACGGCGTTGCGCCCGGCGATGAAGCCCTCGTCAGCGGCCTCGTGCATCAGCGGCAGATGGCCGTTGGCGTCGCCGGCGAGCCAGACATTGGTCCCTTCGATGCGCAGGCCGGTGGGCTCGAGGGCGGGCAGGCCGGCCTTGTTCAGCGGGACGCCGAGCGTCTCGAGGCCGATGTCGTCCACATTCGGACGTCGCCCGATGGCGGCGAGCACGGCGTCGGCGAGGACGTCGCCGCCCGCGCCCGTCACGCGCAGGGCGCTTCCCTCCTCGGCGATCTCGGCGGGGCCGCCGAGATGGACGGGGAATTCGCGCGCGATGGCGGCGCGCAGGGCCTCCAGCACGACGGGGTCGCTGACGCCGCCCATCGTCTGCGCGGCGTCGAAGCCCGCGACCTTGACGCCGAGGCGCGACATCGCCTGCGCCAGTTCCAGCCCGATGGCGCCCATGCCGATAACGGCGACGCGGCGAGGCAGGTCGGGCAGTTCGAAGATGTCGTCGGAAGTGAAGACGCGGTCGCCGAAGCGCGCCCAGTCGGCCGGGACGATCGGGCGGCTGCCGGTGGCGAGGATGATGCGTTCAGCCTCGATCATGCGGTCGCCGACTTGCAGCCGGTCGGGGCCGAGCAGGCGGGCGCGGCCCGAGATGGCGCGGTCGCCAAGCTTGGCGCTGGTCGCCTGCGGGCCCTTGACGAAGCCGTCGCGCAGGCGCCGGACGCGGGCGAGGACGGCGGGGATGTCGGCGGCGACGCCTTCGCCGCCCGTTAGGCCGAGGGCGGCGGCGCTGCGGGCGCGGTGCAGGACGTTGGCGGATTCGATCAGCGCCTTGGAGGGCATGCAGCCGCGCGCGGCGCAGGTGGTGCCCCAGTCGCCGGCGTCGATCAGGACGAAATCCTGCGTCACGTCGCGGACCTGGCGCAGGGCGAACAGCCCGGCGGACCCGGCGCCCACGATGGCGACCTCGACTTTCTCGACCATGAGTCTTTCCCCCTTCGCACAGTCGCCGCTTGGGTGCGCCGCCGCGCGCGCAGGGACAATGCGACACGGCCCCGCGCGGGGCGCGCAGGGCCGTGAAGGTCTCGTCGGGGGGCGGCGCCCCGCGCGGGGCGCCGGCCTGTCAGTCGGCTGCTCGTCAGTCCGCTGCGGCGGTGCGCACGCCGCCCGGGGCCTCGCCCGCATCGGCGCGCGGGGTCACGCCCTGGATCGGCTCGGTCGGCAGACCCTCGGTGCTCGGGGGCTCGGGCGCCCAGAGCAGCATGGCGGCGGCCTGCGCCTTGCGGCTGTAGTCCAGCGCCTCGCCGAGCGCGCGCATCGCCTCCTGCGGGGCGTGGAAGCCCTTGGAGTTCTCGGAGCTGATGTAGTCCACGCGCCACATCGCCTTGCTCTGCAGCTCGAAGATCGGGGCGAGTTGCTCGTCGGTCGCGCCGGCGGCCTTGGCCTGCATGATCGCGTCGAACATCTCGGTGACCGCAGCGCCCGCGCGTTCGCGCATGTCCACCGTTGTCTGCTGGATCGTGTTCACGCGGGCCAGCAGCTCGGATTCCGAGGAGTTGTGGCAGGTCAGGCAGGCGTTGTTGATGTTGTTGAGCGGGCTGTCGACGCGATGGTCGCTCAACTTGGTCCCGCCCTTGGTCTGATAGGGCATGTGGCAGTCCGAGCAGCTCACGCCGTTCTGGGCGTGGACGCCCTGACTCCAGAGCTCGAACTCCGGATGCTGGGCCTTGAACACCTTCGCGCCCGTCTCGCCATGCTTGTAGTCGAAGAACGCCGTGCCGTCCGGGAAGGTCTTTGCGGCCCAGTGCGCTTCGAGCTGGTCGTGCTTGAGGCCCTGACCCCATGGGAATTCGAGCACGTCGCTGGTCGCGCAATAGTATTCGACGTGGCACTGGGCGCAGACATACGAGCGCATCTCGTTCTGGCTCGCCATCTTGTTGACGTCGTACGGAGTATTCTGCGAGCCGCGGCGCCAGCGCTCGATGCTGGGCAGATGCGGCACCGGCTCGTCGCTGGTCGCGAGGGCCTGCAGGCCGAGCACGAGGCCCGGGCGGGTGACGCGCAGCTCCATCGTCGTCGGGTTGTGGCAGTCGATGCAGGTGACCGGGTGGACGTTGCCTTCCAGCACATGGCCCTCGGGCAGCTTCTTGCCGGCGAACTCTCCGGTGAAGCCGCCGACAGGGGGCGCCGGGAAGACCGTCTCGTTGTCCTCCGGCGTGCCGTCGGGCACGGAGTAGAGCATCGCGAGCACTTCCTGATAGGGCTTGCGGCTCAGCTCCTGAAAGCCGCGGATCACCGCGGGCATGTTGAAGTCGGCGGCCAGCGCTTCGTCGTCGGCCGGCTGGCCCATCGCCTCCAGACCCGCCTTGCGCCAGAGCACCGTTGTCGAGGCGTGGCAGTGCATGCAGGCGCCGGCCTGCGGCTTCTGGGTGATGCGCTCCGTCACGCCCTGATCGTAGAGCATGTAGGCGTGGCCGCGCGCCTCGCGATAGTCGATGCTGAAGGCGTAGCCGGCGTAGAGGCGGCGCAGCCAGGGCTGGTGGTCGAGTTTGCTCTCCGGCATCGCCTCGGCGCCGCCGTAGAACTCGTCGCCCGCGGTCGCGAGGTAGCCGTCGTAATGGTGCGGCCAGTTCAGGCCCCAGGGCTTGGGATCGACGCTGATCTCGGTCAGCTCGGCGACCCGGACGGTCGGATTCCGGGCTTCCTGCTTGCGATCCATGATGTTCGTCAGGAGCCACGCGACGCCGGCGGCGCCGAGCGCCGCCACGACGAAAGTCGTCGTCAGGAGGCGCTTGCGAGTCGGGTTTCCGGAATTCGGTTCTTGGCTGGACATGGCTTGGACCTCTCGGGCTCCTCTGGCGAGTTGAGGCGGGACGGTCCCCGCCGCTGGGGATCGGGGTTCAGGGGCGCTGCGTCAGCCCCATGCGCCGCTGCGAATGGCCGACGTCGCCATGGCATTTCGCGCAGGTGAGCATGTCGCCACCGGCGCGGGTGGGCAGCATGTTCTGCACGTAGTCCTGATGGCAGTGCAGGCAGGCCTCCTGCGTCACGGCGCGGTTGCGCGCCTTGATCTGGATGGGGCGCGGATAGTCGCCGGTGGTGAAGGCCAGCGCGTGGAAGGTGCCGTTGTCGGCCTTGGTGATCCACTTGCCGATGAAATCGTGCT
This sequence comes from Rubrimonas sp., assembly GCF_036788415.1. Classification (NCBI taxonomy): domain Bacteria; kingdom Pseudomonadati; phylum Pseudomonadota; class Alphaproteobacteria; order Rhodobacterales; family Paracoccaceae; genus Rubrimonas; species Rubrimonas sp. Next base: position 12,776 of record NZ_DAIQNN010000066.1, read on the forward strand.
TGAGGTGGCAGTCGTTGCAGGTCGCCACGTTCTTGTGGCTCGACTTCGCCCAGCTGTCGTAATGGCCCTGCATCACGTGGCAGTTCGCGCAGGCCTCGGGGCTGTCCACGAGATAGGAGGCGCCGTCTGCGTAGCCGAAGGTGAACAGGCCGACGCCGCCGAATATGCCGACCATAGCGGCGACGGCGAGCGCGAGGCGGGTGGTGGAGCGGTCCACCTTCGGCGCGGCTGGGGCGGGCGTCCTGGCGCCGTCTGGGTCGGTCACGGTCGATTCTCCTGGTTGGCGCGAAGACTTGCAAGGCTTTGCTCGGATATGCGGTTCGCCGGGTCAGGCGACCCCAAACTTGCGTCCAAGTCCATGTTGTTAAAGGAATAAAAGGACAACCGTGGATGCTTCGATTGATCCTTGCAACGCGTCTGGGCGGCGATAGCCAAGAGAGGCGCGCGCGTCTGGAGAGCCGCGTCTCGGGGCGCGGGGCGATGTCGGACGAGGGCGCGGCGACCGGGCAAAGCGAGCGTATCCGTTTGAGGACGCAATTGCGCCCCATTGTTGCCGTAATCCGCCAGGGTCCGCTTTCACATTTGATAAAGATCATGCGGGCGACTTGTCGCAGCGTTTCGGGGTGGCGACGAAAGGCGTCGTGGTCGATGTGAAATGGGTTCGTCAGGGAGACCGCAATGCCGACCGCCGCACAGCTCGAGATCGCGTTGAAGTCTCCGCTGTTGTCGGCGGTCCCCGAGGCGGCGGCGCGCGGGCTGATCGCGCGGTCCTCGGTGCGGCGGCTCGTGCGCGGCGAGGCGCTGTTCGCGCAGAACCAGCCTGCCGACAGCGCCTTCGTGGTGCTGGAGGGTTGGATCAAGCTTTACCGCGTCACGGCCTCCGGCGAGGAGGCGGTGGTGCATGTGTTCAGCCGCGGACAGAGCTTCGCGGAAGCGCCGGCCTTCGACCCTCAGCCCTACCCCGTCTCGGCGGCGGCGGCGTCGGACGCGGCGGTGCTGCAACTGAGGGGCCCGGTTCTACGCGAGATGCTCGAAGCCGACCCCGCCATCGCGCGCGCGATGATCGCGGCCTCCTATCGCCACCTGCATTCGCTGGTGACGCAGATCGAGCAGCTCAAGGCGCAGGACGCGCCGCAGCGCGTCGCCTCCTTCCTGCTGGCGCTGTGCGGAGCGGGGGAAGGCCCGCAGACCGTGGGGCTGCCCTATGAGAAAGGCCTGATCGCGGCGCGGCTGGGGATGTCGCCGCAGAGCCTGTCGCGCGCTTTCGGCCAGTTGCGGCGGCGCGGCGTGGCGGTGGACGGGTCGGAGGCGGAGATCGCCGATCCCGCAGCGCTGCGCGCCTATGCAGGGGGCGGTCGCGCGGGCGACTGACGATTTTCCGCCCATCGCGCCGAATTCCGACCGTCTGCGGATCATCCTCCGCTTGACATGCGCGCCGGGCGCCCGCGCGATGAGCGCAGGATCATCGGGACAGGGGCGCGCGCGATGCAGATGACGGGGCTGGGAACCGAGGCGCAGCTGCGCGACCCGAATTACACGCCGCCCATCGCCAAGGCGATCCCGCTCGGCGTGCAGCACGTGCTGGCGATGTTCGTCAGCAACGTCACGCCCGCGATCATCATCGCCGGCGCGGCGGGGTTCGGCTTCGGCACGCCGGGCGTCATCGACCTGATCTACATGATCCAGATGTCGATGCTGTTCGCGGGCCTCGCCACGCTGATCCAGACGGTCGGGATGGGGCCGGTGGGGGCGCGGCTGCCCATCGTGCAGGGCACGAGCTTCGCCTTCCTGCCGATCATGATCCCGCTGGCGGCGGGCAAGGGCGTCGAGGCGATGGCGGCGCTGATGGGCGGCGTGATCGTCGGCGGGTTGTTTCATGCGAGCTTGGGCCTTGTGATCGGGCGCATCCGCTACGCGCTGCCGCCGCTGGTGACCGGGCTCGTCGTCGTGATGATCGGGCTCGCGCTTGTGAAAGTCGGCATCCAGTACGCCGCCGGAGGCGTCCCGGCGATCGGGACGCCGGAATATGGCAGCCTTCAGAACTGGTCGGTGGCGCTGGTCGTCGTCGTCGTGACGCTGGGGCTGAAGTTCTTCACGCATGGCATGTGGTCGATCGCGGCGATCCTCATCGGGCTGCTGGCGGGCTATGCGGTGGCCTTCGCGCTGGGGATGGTCAGCTTCGCCAATGTCGGGCGGGCCGGGTGGTTCATGCTGCCCAACCCGTTCCATTTCGGCGTCGAGTTCAACGCGGCGGCGATCATCGGCTTCTGTCTGATGGGCGTGATCTCGGCCATCGAGACGGTCGGCGACGTGTCGGGCATCTGCAAGGGCGGCGCGGGGCGCGAGGCGACGACGAAGGAGATCGAGGGCGCGACCTTCGCCGACGGGCTCGGGACGGCGGTCGCGGGCGTGTTCGGCGCGCTGCCCAACACCTCATTCAGCCAGAATGTCGGACTGATCGCGATGACCGGGGTGATGAGCCGGCATGTGGTGAGCTTCGGCGCCGTGTTCCTGATCCTGTGCGGGCTGATCCCGAAGGTTGGGGCGGTGATCTCGACGGTGCCCATTCAGGTGCTCGGCGGCGGGGTGATCGTGATGTTCGGGATGGTTGTCGCGGCGGGCGTCTCGATGCTGTCGGAGGTGGAGTGGAACCGGCGCAACATGGTGATCTTCGCGGTGTCGCTGTCGATCGGGCTGGGGCTCCAGCTCGAGCCCGGCGCGGTGCAGCATCTGCCGGAGACGGCGCGGGTGCTGATGACTTCGGGGCTGCTGCCGGCGGCCTTCCTCGCCGTCGCGCTCAACCTGATCCTGCCCGATCCGCTCGGCGAGGACCAGACCGAGGAGATCTCGGGCGGCATGAAGGGCTCGAAATGACCGGCGCGCTGAGCGCGTGGTCGCGGCTGCCGGGCGATCCCGTGCCCATGATCGGGCACAATGAGGGGCCGCCGCTCGATCCCGGGCGCAGCTGGCGGGCGCATTGCTGGAAGGCGGCGCGGGCGGAGCTGCTGCCGCGCCTGCCCATCGAGGTGCTGCGGCGGCGGGTGAGGCGGGCGCAGGAGCTGGGGCTCGCCTATCCGGCCTACGCCTCGATCCTGCTCGGCTCGGGGCGGGACGTCGTGGCGTTCCTGTTCACCGCCGAGGCGGTGGGGCTGCGGGTGCTGCGCGCGGCGGCGCAGGCGGGGATCGCGGAGGCCGCGGCGGCGAAGCTCGGCGCCATCGTGCGGGCGCAGCGGCTGCTGATGGTCGAGGATGCGGACGCGGTGCGTCCGACATTGGCTTCTGGAGCGCCGTTCGACGCGGCGGGCGCGGCGCCGCGCGCGGGCGCCTCGCCCAAGGCGGGAGCGGCGGCGGTCGGCGCGCTGCTCGACCCGCGCGCGCTGCCGCGGGACGCGGTGGTGATGGTCGGCGCCCGGCCCGACGAGCGCGGCTGGGCCGAGGCGGCGCGGCTTGCGCGGTTTCTGGGCGCCGAGGCCTATTTCGGGCGCTAAGGCGTGCGATTGAAGCCGCGGGGGCGCAATTTCCCACTTTCGCCTTCCGCGTGCGCGGCTACAGTCGCGACAGTAGCTCCAGAGAGAGCACCCCAAACCGACAGGGAAAGACCGATGACCCATCTTCGACGCATCCTCGCGGCGACGGCCTGCGCGGCGGCGCTCGCGGCGCCCGCGGCGCAGGCCGAGCGCGGCGCGGACGGCCAGCTCAACATCATCTACTGGCAGGCGCCCTCGACGATGAACCCGTTCCTCTCGGGCGGGACCAAGGAAGTCGAAGCGGCCTCGATGGTGATCGAGCCGCTCGCCCGCTACGACAATGAAGGCGCCATCGTGCCGATGCTGGCCGTCGAGATCCCGACCACCGACAATGGCGGCGTGTCGCCCGATCTGACCTCGATCACCTGGAAGCTCAAGCCGGGGGTTCTGTGGTCGGACGGGACGCCGCTGACCGCCAATGACGCGGTGTTCACCTGGAAATACTGCACGCATCCCGAAGGCGGCTGCGCCCAGGCGAGCTATTTCGAGGGCGTGGCGAACATGGAGGCGTTGGATGACGTCACGCTGAAGATCACGTTCTCCGAGCCCAAGCCCTTCCCCTACACCGCCCTCGTCGGCTCGGAATCTCCCATCCTCCAGGCGGCGCAGTTCGCCGACTGCATGGGCGCCAAGGCGCCGGAATGCACGCAGCAGAACTTCAACCCCATCGGCACCGGCCCGTTCAAGGTGACCGAGTTCCGCGCCAACGACGTGATCACGCTGGAGGCCAACCCGAACTATCGCGACCCGTCCAAACCGGCCTTCGCGACCGTGCTGTTCAAGGGCGGCGGCGACGCGGCGAGCGCGGCGCGCTCGGTGCTCGAGACCGGCGAGTTCGACTATGCGTGGAACCTCCAGATCCAGCCCGAAATCCTTCAGCAGATGGAGGCTGCGGGCAAGGGCAAGGTCGTCGTCGCCTTCGCGACGTCGGTCGAGCGCATTCTCGTCAACTTCACGAATCCCGACAGCGCGCTCGGGCCCGACGAGCGGTCGGTGTTCAAGGCGGACGGCTCGAACGCGCATCCGATCCTGAGCGACTTCAACGTCCGCAAGGCGCTGTCGATGGCGCTCGACCCGGTGCTCCTGACCGAGATCGGCTATGGGCCGACCGGCCTTCCGACCTGCAACGTGTTGCCCGGGCCGGAAATCTACGCCTCGACCGCGAATGACGCCTGCAAGACGCAGGACATCGCGGGCGCCAACGC